>JAYVXL010000453.1:0-5548 GCA_043785185.1 Myxococcales bacterium | reverse complement strand
CGCTGGCGGTGACGATGACGTCCTTCGAGCGGCCGACGATGACCAGGCGCCCCTGGCGATCGAGCTTGCCGAGGTCGCCGGTCTTCAGCCAGCCGTCGGCGCTCAGGACCTCGGCGGTCGCAGCCTCGTCGGTGTAGCCCGCCATGACGTTCGGGCCCTTCGCGAGGACCTCGCCGACGCCGTTCTCGTCCGGTTCGTTGATCTTGATGGTGACGCCGGGCACGGGCTTGCCGACGTGCCCGGGCGGCGACTTCGGCGAAGACCTCGCGACGGTGAGGACCGGTGACGCCTCGGTGAGGCCGTAGCCCTCGGCGAGGTGGAGGCCGAGGCCCGCGAAGAGCTTCTGCGTGTCCTTCGGGAGCGCCGCGCCGCCGCTGATCAGGTACTTGATGTTGCCGCCGAGGCCCTCGTGCACCGCGCCGAAGAGGATCTTGCCGGCGTCGACGCCGAGGTTCTTGCCGATGAGGCGATTGAGCTCGGCGGCCCAGTGGAAGACCATCTCCACCGCGGGCCCCTTCTCCTTCACCTGCGCCACGATCCGCCGCTCGAGCAGCTGCCAGAGCGCCGGCACGCCGACCATCGCGGTGATGCGGCCTTGCTTGAGCCCCGCGGTCACGCGCTCGCCGTTCAGCTCGTCCAAGTACACGATGCGCGCGCCCCGCGAGAACGGCAAGAGCAAGCCGCACGTGAACTCGAAGGTGTGATGGAGCGGCAGCACGCTGAGGACGCGATCGCCGCCGGTGAGCGGGAAGATCGGCGCGAGCGACGCGATGAGCGAGACGAAGTTGCCGTGGGTCAACCGAACGCCTTTCGGAGTTCCGGTCGTGCCGCTCGTGTAGATGAGGCTCGCCACGTCGCCCGGGGCGACCTCCACCGTCGGCGCGACGAGCGACGCGTCCTCCTCGGTGACATCGTGCAAATTCAGGCTCAGGTAGGCACTACGCTCCGGCGCCGCCGAAGACGTGCCGTCGCCCAGGACGACCTTCGCGCCGCTCTCGCGGAGCACGTTCGCGCGCGCGGCCTCGTCCAACGCCGGATCGATCGGCACCGCCACGCCGCCGGCGCGCAGGATGCCGAAGTACGCGATGGCCCAGTCCGGGTGGTTCGGGGCAGAGAGCGCGACGCGGTCGCCCTTGACGACGCCGGCTTCGGCGAGCCGCGCCGCCGCCGCGTTGCTCCGCGCGAGCACGTCGCGGTAGGTGACGCGGGTGAGCCCGTCCTTCTCCATGCGCTGGAGCGCGAGGCCGAGGTCGTGCCGCTCCGCCATCTCGGCGACGAGCGTGACGAGGGTCTCGTGGGCCTTGTGCGCCTGGAGCTCCTTCGTGATTCGTTTGTCGAGCACCGGAATGACGCGCTTCTCCATGCCGGGCATGTTCACGTCGTGCATCCATCGCGCCCAGTCGATCGCCGCGATGTCCCAAGGAAGCTTCTCGCGGTCCTCCGGCGACAGGCGCGCGTACCCGGCGCGTACGTTCGCCGTCGAGAACGGCCCCTTGTTCATGAGCGTCCACGGCGCGAACAGCCGGAAAATCTCGGCGATCTTCTGCTCCTGGTACGCGAGGGCTTCGAGCGGCTTCACGGCGCCACTGAACGCCGTGCCCTTGAGGGCGCCGGCGAGCGCGCGGCTCGCTTTCGCCAGCGCCGGGCTGCTCACACGCTCGAACGTCTTCATGTCGACGAACGAAGGCTCGAGGTGGCCCTGAATGAAGTTGAGGACGGGGTTGCCCTTGCCGCGGCGCTGGTAGTGCTTGCGCTTGTAGAGCCCGATGAGCTCGCCGAAGCGCGTCACGGTGCACGGATTCTCGTCGCTCGCGCCGAACTGGTAGACCGGCTTCTGCGACCCTTCGAGCAGCTCGGCGAGCGCGATGAGCATTCCCGCGCACACGATGTCGGTCGGGATGAAGTCGAGGACCTTCTCCCCCGCCGGGATGACCATCTGCCCCTTCATGATGAGGTAGGTGATGGGAGCGCTCGTGCCGATCCCCTCGTTCCAGCCCGGGAACGGGAAGCGGATGCAGGTCTCGCAGCACGCCGGCCGCACGATCGTGAACGGCAAGCCGCTCAGGGCCACGAGCTGCTCGCCGATGCTCTTGGTGTACGTGTAGATGTTGGGCCAACCCCAGTGGATGGCGCGGTCGAGGCCGCTCTCGATGAGTCGCTCCTCGATCCACTTGCGCTTCACGCGCGCGACCTCCGCCTCGAACGGCGCGCCGTGCTGCGGCTCGCCGCGCTTCTCGAGGTTCGCCTTCGCGGCCTCGGTGAACTCGGAGATCCGGAACGCGTCCTCCGCGCGGTGGCGGGCCTGCGCGATGAGCTCGAGGCACTCGTCGACCTCGCGATTCGGGTCCCACACCTCTTTGCCGAGCTCCTCGCAGCGCGGGAACGGGCGATCGCTCGGGTCGACCTCGGGCACGAACCCCTCGCGGTCGCCGGAGACGTAGCACGTGCTCGTGTGCATCAGCGGCGTGCCGCCGAGCTCCTTGCAGAGCGCGACGAGGTTGCGCGAGCCGAAAGCGTTCGCCTCAATGGACTCGTCGAGCGGCGGGTTGAAGTCGACGACGCCTGCCAGGTTGATGACGGCGTCGACGGTGCCACGAAGGTCGGCGATCACCTCTTTTGCGATGCCGCAGCACGGCAGGCCCATGTCGCCATCGACGGGCACGATCTTCTCGCGCAAGAACGCCTCGAAGCCGTCGCCGTAGCGTTCGCGCAGCGGCTCGAGCGCCTCGCTGGTCGCGACCTGTGCCCAGAAGCGCTGCTCGCTCGTCTGCACGGCGTTCGAGCGCACGAGCATGAAGATCTTGCCGACCTCGGGGTAGCGGTGCAGCAGCATGCACCAGAAGACCTTGCCGAGAAATCCCGTGCCGCCGAGGATGACGAGGCGAGCGCCGCCGTACATCGCGCTCGGGTCGAGCGTGGGAGTGGTGGTGCCGTGGTCCGCGACGCCATTGACGCCGTTGACGCCGTTCGTGCTGCCGCTCATGCGCGTCTCCTCACACCGTCACGTCCGCCATCACGATGGGCGGCATGTGGAGCATCGTGATCTCGGGGCTCGAGCCGTGGTGGCTCTGCGCCATCTCGAGCGCCTCGGGCATCGACCGCGCCGTTTGGTAGCCCAAGAGCTTGGGGATGTACTCGTTGTCGGCGCCGACGACGATCACGCGCCCCAGGTGTTGCCGCCCCGCCTCGCCCCAGTACCACATGAAGAACGGGTGCGCCGGGTGGTACGCGTTGCCGGTCCGGTACTTCTGGATGAGCGCCGGGTTCGCCGCGAACTTGCGCTCGTACCGCTTGTGCAGCTCGAGCCCGTCGCGCGTCTCGGGCAAGAGGTTGTGGACGAACTCGATGTACGGCGCGTGGTGCTCCTTGTCGAACTGGTCGGTGCAAGGGTGGGTGATGATCATCGTGCCCCCCTTCTTCACGAGCGGCGCGTTGCGGTACATGTTGAACAGGTACCCCTCGGCCATCACGCTCACGAGCAGCGGGTTCAGGAACGAGTTGACGTTGTAAGGGCTGATGAACGGGATGCCGGTGACGAGCACGTCGGCCTGCCCGCGGATCGGCACGGCGTATTGCTCGTAGCACTTGGCGAGCGTGTGCGGGTGCACCGCCTCCGTCTCGCCCGCGAAGACGCCGGTGATGCCGTACGGGCTCGGCACCTTCTGGAAGATCGCCTGGCGCGCGGGCTGCGGGAGCTTGTCGAGCGTGAAGCGGAGCGCGCGCAGCGCGGTCTTCTCGCCGCCCGAGAGATCGTCCTCGTTCTTGTGGAGGAACTCGAGCGGCCGATCGAACATCCGGTTGTTCACGGTCGTCTCGATCGTGAAGACGTTCAGCGTCTTGTTCGTGAGCCGTCCCATGCGCTCGACGCTCGTGGCGAGCGCCGACGTCTTCGGGTCCATGTACGAGTGACAGTTCCTCATCGTCTGCGGCGTGTGGTGCGCCTGCAGCGAGCGGTAGCCGCAGAGGCCCACCGCCACGGATTTGTGCCCGCCGTCCATCGGGACGAGGTTCAGGTTCACGTAGATCAGCAGATCGCTCTCGACCGCCTTGCGATTGAGCTCGACGACCTCGCCGTGGTCGGTCGTGCCGACCTCCTTCATGCCCTTCGGGTCCTCCGCGTCGTGGTTGTAGAGGCGGTGCGGGTAGTATTTTCCGTGAATGCGATCGCCGACGATGTGGCGGATCTCGTCGCTCGTCATGCGCCGGTGCACGCTCGTCGCGATGATCATCTCCACGTCGTCGACGCCGTGATCGGCGAGCATGGCGAGCACGACCGTCAGCACGCGCTCGCGCACGTCGGGGCGACGCATCGGCGGGAGGGGCAGCGAGATGTCGTCGATCGCGATGACGACCTTCATCCCCGGGCGAAGCCTCGCGTGCAGCGGGTCCGACCCGTGCGGGTGGTTCAGCGCGTAGCGGATCGCGGCGTCCGGGTCCTTCAGCGCCGCGAGCGGCGCGCGCGGGTAGATGACGCGCGTGCCGGCGGGCATGTCGACCTCGACGAGCTTGTCGCCGGCGAAGATGGTCCGCGGCGCGCTGCGGCGGTCGAGGGTGACGACGAGGGGGTGGGTCATGCCAAAAGCTCCCGGACGGATGCTGCGAGTCCGCGCTTGGCGCGCGAGGCTTCTTTGTCGAGGCGAACGATCGGCCACCCGTACGCGTTCGCGAGGCGCTCGAGCTTCGCGTCGGGGTTGACGGGGGCCGGGTGACCGACGACCGAGAGCATCGGCACGTCGGAGTAGCTGTCGGAGTAGGCGAAGCAGTCGTCGAGGTCGTGCCCTTTGCTCTTCGCGTGCTCGCGGATGAGGCGCGCCTTCTCGGGGCCGGCGACGACCGGCCGCAGCAGGCGTCCCGTCGCGTAGTGGTCCTTGATCTCGAGGCGGTTGGCGATGACCGTGTGGGCGCCGAGGAAGTCGGCGAGGCGCCTCATCAGGAAGTCGAGCGCACCGGAGACCAGCACCACTTCATGGCCCAGGTCTACGCACGTCTGCACGAGCTCGCGCGCGTGCGGGAAGAGCGCGCGGCGGATGACCGCGTCGAACGTCTCGTCGGCCAGGCAGTGGAGGCGGTCCTCGCTCATGCCCTCGTACGCCGTGAAGAGCAGCTCGTTGAAGATGCGGCGGTCGCGCAGCTCGGCGAGCGCGAGCTGCGGCGCCCGCACCGCGGTCCGCGCGAGCTTGCCCAAGCTGCGCAGCGGATTCTGTTGATTCAAAAGATAGAAAACCGTCGGATGGAGCAGGTTCGTCGTGAGCAGGGTTCCGTCCACGTCGAAGTAGCTGGCGGGCATGGGGCGTGGGGTTTCGCGCGGCGACAGGCCTTTGTCAATGCGTCGGGCGTTACGCGCAACGATGCAGAAAGCCGCGGGCCGTGCTCGGCGGATTCCGCGGGCGGCCCGCCGAGGGGGCCCCGCGGTGCCGTTCCGCCACGCCGTCCTCCGCTCGAGTGCGGGCGGGTCGAAACTTACATCGTAAACTGAACTTCAATTCATAGGCATGCAGCAGATGCACTCGAGTTTACGATGTAAATAATATCGCCGGCGAGCGCCCGC
>JAYVXL010000452.1:0-5553 GCA_043785185.1 Myxococcales bacterium | reverse complement strand
GACTCCGGGCGAGAGGTCGCCGACGAGGACTTCCTCTTCCATCTGTACCGCGGCAGCGAGCTTCTTCAGGACGATCGTGTCCACGAGGCGAAGGAGTCGCTCGAGCGCGCGCTCACGTACCAGCCGCGCGACGCGAAGGGGCAGGACCTGCTCGCGGTCGTTTACTTCCGCCTCGGCCTCTTCGCGCGCGCGACGCAGATCTACGAGACGCTTCGCAACCAAAACCCGCGCGAGCCGAGCCTGCGCTTGAACCTCGCGCTCTGCTATCTGAAGACGTCGCAGGCCGGGCGCGCGCGCGAGGAGCTCGAGGCGCTCGTGAAGGCGCAGCCCGACCACCGGCGCGCGTGGGGCTATCTCGGGCTCGCGTACGAGCGAACCGGCGACGTCGCGCGCGCGCAGGAGGCGTTCGAGCGCGGCGGGCACGCGCACATGGCGCGGCGCGTCACGCAGCGCGTCGGTCCGGGGAGCCTCCGGCCGAGCCAGGTGCCGCCCGCGCCTGCGGTGCACGCGCCGGGTGACGCCGACGGCGCGGCGACGGCGGAAGCGCAGCTGCGCGTACAGCAGGCCGCGGGCGTCGCGTTCCAAGAGCTCGACGCGGGCGAGCTGAGCTTCTCGCTGGCCGCGCCGCCCGCGCACGTGCCGGCCGGCAACGCGGGCGCGTCGCTGTGGCACGCCGTCGAGATCGGCACCGCCGTCTCGCCGGCGTCGCGCGCGATCACCGCGCCGCCGCCGCCGTTCAATCGGGTCCGCTCGGAGCCGCCGGCCCCGGGCGCCGGCGATTCGCGCGCGCAGCGCGTCGTCGCGGCGTTCGACACCGGGCCTGGGCCGGACACGAGGCCCGGTCTCGCCGATCCGCCGCGCGCCCGGAGCGCTCCGCCGCGGTCGGCGCCGCGGGCGGGTGCGCCGTCGGGCGTCGCGACGCTGCCCTTTCCGGACGCGCCCGGCGTCGTGCTCTACGGCGACGCCGGCGCGCTCGTCACGACGAGCGACGAGCGCCCCTTCGCGCTGCGCATGGAGTCGATCCGCGCGTTCGTCGGCGCGGCGTCGCAGGTCGTCCTCGAGCGGCGCGTAAAGGACGCGCTCACCGGCGAGCCGCTCGGCGGAACCGCCGCGCCGATCGTAAAGGTCGCCGGCCCGGCGGGGCTCGTCGTCCGCGCGCGCAGCAAGGGCTTCATCACGGCGCTCCGCCTCGAGAACGCGCCGGCGTACGTGCGCGAGGATCTCCTCCTCGGCTTCGATCTCGCGCTCGCGTTCGAGAGCGGCAAGCTGTCGGCGGGCGACGCCGAGGTGCGCGTCGTTCAGCTGCGGGGCGCGGGCGTGGTGCTCCTCGATCTGACCGCGCCCGCGGGCGCCATCCCGGTCACCGCCACGCGCCACGTCACCGTGCGCCGCGAGGCGATCTGCGGCTGGCTCGGCCGACTCGTGCCGCGCGTGCTCACGCCCGCGGAGGCGCCCGCCGGCCAGCGCGGCCTCCTCAGCTTCGCGGGCGAGGGCACCGTCCTCGTCCTGCCCTCGTGACTGGCCTCGGGCCTGCCCCTGCGGACTGCCCCGGTGGTGGCGTTGTGATACTCCTTCGAGCGTGAGCGAGCCCGGCGCCTCCCGCACGAAGCCGAGCCTCGAGGAGCGCCGCGAGCGCCGCCGCTCGCTCGCCGAGGACGCGCTCAACCTCCCGAACCTCCTCACGATGGGCCGCATCGTGATGATCCCGCTGTGCCTCTGGTTCCTCGAGCGCGACACGCCGCGGGACTGCTTCTGGGCGGCGATCATCTTCACGCTCGCGGCGATCACCGACATCCTGGACGGCTTCCTCGCGCGAAAGCTCAACGTCGTGAGCGTGCTCGGCAAGTTCCTCGACCCGCTGGCCGACAAGCTCATCGTCATGGCGACGCTCATCTGGATGGTGCCGATGGGGCGAATCCAGGCGTGGATCGTCGTGCTGCTCCTCGGCCGCGAGATCGGCGTCACGGGCCTCCGCAGCATCGCGGCGAGCGAGGGCGTCGTCATCTCCGCCGGGCAGGACGGCAAGGTGAAGACGGCGCTGCAGATGATCGGCATCATCGCCCTCATCGTGGGCTTCCCCTACCACCTGCAGTTCGTGGGGATCGACCTCGGCGTCGTCGACGTCGTGAAGGTCGGGCGCGCGCTCGTGTACTTGTCGCTCGTCTTCTCGCTGGCGAGCGCCGTCGAGTACACGCGCCTGTTCGGCACCACGGTCGAGGCAAAAGAAGCCAAGATCAAGGAGCGCGCGTCCACGCGCGACCTCAGCGACGGGGCGTGACGCAAGCACGAGCGCGGCGAGCGCGAACGAGCGCGAACGAGCGCGGACGAGAGCAGAACGAGAACAGGAAGGGCCGCCCCCGATCCCGAGTTTGATCAGGGGTTTACAGCGCCCGACTCTCCGACTACGTTGGCGCGGAAATGACGCTCCGAAAGAGCCGCGCGCTTGCTTCCCTCCTCGCAGCCTTCGCGCTGGGCGCCGTCGCGCTCGGAGCGGCTTGCTCCGGCCAGGGCGAAGGCGAGCGCTGCAGCGTGCTCGCCGACAACGGCGGCAACGAGGACTGCGCTGGCGCGCTCCTGTGCGTTGCCTCCGGCCAGCTGAACGGAAGCAGCAGCGATCGCTGCTGCCCCGCCGACCGCACGCAAGCAACGACCGCCGTGTGCGCCGTCCAGAGCGCGGTAGGCATCGACGCGGGGCTGCCGCCCGAGGGGGGCACCGCGGAGGGCGGCGACCTCGAGGCCGGCGCCGCCGACGCGCGACCCGACGTCGCCGCCGACGCGCGACCCGACGTCGCCGCCGACGCACCCACCGACGCGCCCGCGGACGGCGGATGATCCCCGCGACGACGCTCCTGCAGCACGCGCAAGAGGCGCTGCTGCTCTCGGTCGTCGTCGCGCTCCCGATCGTCGGCATCGCCGCGGTCGTCGGGCTGTTCGTCGCGGCGTTCCAGGCGGCGTCGCAAATCCAGGACCCGACGATCGCCCACCTGCCGCGCCTGCTCGCGGTCGTCGCGGGGCTCGTCGCGCTCGCGCCGTGGATCGGGCACCAGATCGGCGCCTTCGCCGAGCGGATGCTTCTGCTCGCGGCCGTGCGCTGATTGACCGGTAAACCCAGCCTTGCTACTCGTCGGAGCGCCCGATGAGTGAATCCTCACTCACTTCCCGCCGCGCCCGCAAGCCGCCCGCCAAGCGCGCGCCTGCACCTGCGCGTGCACCGTCACCCGCACCTGCACCGTTGGCCGCGAGCGGCCGGCGGTCGGGCGACAAGCGCGAGCGCATCCTCACGGCCGCCGTGAAGGTCTTCGCCAAGAACGGATTTTACGCGACGCGCGTGAGCGAGGTCGCCAAGGCCGCCGGCGTCGCCGACGGGACGATCTACCTCTATTTCAAGAGCAAGGACGAGCTCCTCGTCTCGCTCTTCGAAGATCGCGTCGAGCGCCTGCTCGCGTTCATGCGCGAAGAGCTGCCGAAGCACGCCACCGCGCCGGACAAGCTCCGCCGCGTCATCGAGATGCAGCTGGGCCTCCTCGAGGGTGAGCGCGACCTCGCCGAGGTCATCACCGTCATCCTCCGCCAGTCGACGAAGCTGATGAAGGAGTACGCGGCGCCGCGGTTCATCGCGTACCTCGACGCGATCGCGCGCATCGTCGCCGAGGGGCAGGCGCACGGGGATTTCCGCGTCGACGTGTCGCCGCACCTGGTCGCGCGCGCGCTCTTCGGCGCGCTCGACGGCATCGCGCTCACGTGGGCGCTCGGCCGCGCGGACTCGGGCGGCCTCGTGCGCGCGGCCGGCCAGCTCGCCGACGTGTTTCTTCGCGGCCTGCTCCCGAAGCCGCTGCCGTCACCCGCCGCCGCGCGATGAAGCTCCTCGCCGAGCGCGCGCGGATCGTCGCCGAGGTGCGCGCCTTCATGGACGCGCGCGGCTTCCTCGAGGTGGAGACGCCGATCGTCGTCCCCTCTCCCGGCATGGATCTGCACCTCGAGGCCATCCCCGCAGGGCCGGCCGCGTGGCTCGCCACGTCGCCCGAGTACCAGATGAAGCGCCTGCTCGCGGACGGCTGGCCGCGCATCTTCCAAATCACCAAAGCGTTTCGCAAGGGCGAGCTCGGCGCGCGCCACAACCCGGAGTTCTCGATCCTCGAGTGGTACCGCCTGGGCGGCGGCGTGGAGGACGTGATGCGCGACACCGAGGAGCTCGTCGCGCGCGTGACCGGCGGCGTCGTGCGCGTGGACGGGCACGCCATCGACGTCGCGCCGCCGCTCCCGCGCATCACCGTGTGCGAAGCGTACGCGCGTTGGGCGAACGTCGCGCCCGCCGAGACGCTGCGCCTCGCGGCGGAGGACGAGGACACCTTTTACAGGCTCCTCGTCGACGCGGTCGAGCCGGCGCTCGCGCGGATGGACCGCGGCGTCATGCTGACCGAGTACCCGGCGACGCAAGCGTCGCTCGCCCGTAAAAAACCGGATGATCCCCGCGTGGCCGAGCGCTTCGAGTGCTACGTCGCGGGCGTCGAGCTGTGCAACGGCTTCGGCGAGCTGACCGATCCGGTGGAGCAGCGCGCGCGCTTCCTCGCCGATCAAGAGGCGCGGCGGGCGCGCGACATGGACGTGTACCCGCTCGACGAGAAGCTGCTCGCGGCGCTCGCGAAGATCCCCGCCGCCGGCGGCAACGCGCTCGGGCTCGACCGCCTCGTCGCGCTCGCGTGCGGCACGACCGAGATCGCGCGTGTGATCGCGTTCACCGCCGACGAGGTCTGACGCCGGTCCTCGCGCCGGCCTCTACGCGCCGCCGGGCGCGAGGCGATCCCAG
The DNA here is from genome assembly GCA_043785185.1 of Myxococcales bacterium. Classification (GTDB taxonomy): domain Bacteria; phylum Myxococcota_A; class Polyangia; order Polyangiales; family Polyangiaceae; genus JANYHK01. The sequence goes on along the minus strand of JAYVXL010000452.1, from coordinate 746 downwards.
AACGCCTCGACGTCGCGCACGACGCGCGCCGGATCCTCGACCTGCGGGTAATGGCCGAGGTCGTTCCAGAACAGGAGCTCCGCGCCAGGGATCTCGCGCGCGAGCTGCTCGGCGATCGGGACGATCGCGACCGGGTCGAGCCGGCCCCACGCGACGAGCGCCGGGCGATCGAAGCGCTCGAGCGCGCCGATCCACCGGCGCCGGAAGCGCGCCCGCTCCTCGGTGTAGCGGATGATCTGCGGGAAGCGCGCGGTGCCGTCCTCGCGCGCGGCGAGCGCCCACATCGCGTCGAGCTCCGCCTCGGACGGCGGCCGCGCGAAGACGCGGCGCAGCTGCGCGCCGAACGTGCGGCGGCTATTGAGGCGCGCGAACAGGGGCCCGAGCGGCGTCTTCAAGAGCCGCTGGCCGAGCGTGAGCTGCGCCATCTCGATGTGCACGCTGCCGTTCATGAGCACGAGGCTCGCGATCTCGAACGGCAAGTTGCCGCGCTCGCGGCGCGCGAGCAGCTCCGTCGCCACGCTCGTCCCCATGTCGTGCGCCCAGAGGTGCACGCGCGTGAGGCCGAGCGCCTTGGCGATCGCGACGGTGGCGTCCGCTTGCTCGAAGAGCGAGTAGGCCAGCTCCGGCGGCTTGTCCGACCACCCGAAGCCGAGAAAATCGAGCGCCACCGTGCGCCGCCGCGGCGCGAGCACGTCGATCGCGCTGGCGAAATCCCACGACGACGTGGGAAATCCATGGAGGACGAG
>JAYVXL010000451.1:0-1620 GCA_043785185.1 Myxococcales bacterium | reverse complement strand
ACGTCGCGCCCGTGCTCTTCTTTGCGCTCGTCGGCGCGCTGCTCGGCCGTCGCGTCCTCGGCCTCCGCGCCTACCGGTGAGCGTGGTCGGTGACCGCGGCGCGGTGCTCCGCGTGTGGTAGAGCGAACGGGGCAGATGAAGGGTCGCCCGCTCCGCGTCGTGATGATCTCCGCCGAGGTCGAGACCCTCGCGCGCACGGGCGGCCTCGGGGACGTGGCGCTCGCCGTCGCCACCCACGTCGCCCGCCTCGGCGCGGAGGTCGTCCTGGTGACGCCGCGCTACCGCGTCACGACGGAGCCGCCCGGCTGCGCGCGCTGGGAGGGGACGGTGCCGGTGCGCATTGGCTGGGGCGCGGACGACGTGCGCGACGTCGGCGTCGTCGAGCTGCCGCCCGCCGAGGAAGGCCGCTTGCGGGTGTGCCTGCTGGACGATCCCGGCCTCTTCGATCGCGCCGGCATCTACGGCGACGCGCGCGGCACGTTCGGCGACGAGGACCTTCGCTTCGCGACGCTCTCGCGCGGCGCGCTCGAGATCGCGGCGCGTGCGTTCGGCGACCTGCCCGATGTCGTCCACGCCCACGACTGGCACGCGGCGCTCGCGATCGTCTACGCGCGCCTCACGATGGGCGAGCCGTGGTCGCGCGTGAAGAGCGTGCTCACGATCCACAACCTCGGATTCCAGGGCGCCTTCGGCGAGGAGGTGCTCGACCGCCTCGCCATCCCGCGCGCGGCGTGGAACTCCGGCGCCGTGAAGCACTTCGGCGCGGTCAACTTCATGAAGGGCGCCATCGCGTACGCCGATCGCGTGACGACGGTGAGCCCGACGTACGCGCGCGAGATCCAGACGCCCGAGGACGGCTTCGGGCTCGACGGTTTCCTTCGCGCGCAGGCCTTCAAGATCGAGGGCATCCTCAACGGCATCGACACCGACCGCTTCGATCCGGCGAGCGATCCCGCGCTCGCCGCCCGCTACGATCGGGCGAGCGCCGACGCGGGGCGCGCGGCGTGCAAGAGCGCCATCGTCGCCGAGCTCGGGCTGGACGCCGCGCCCGACGGCCCGCTCTTCGCCACGGTCACGCGCCTTACGTGGCAGAAGGGGATCGATCTGCTCCTCGCGATCGTGCCGCTGCTCGTGGAGCGCGGCGCGCGCGTCGCGATCGTGGGGCAGGGGGAGCAGGCGCTCGAGGACGCCATCCTGGGGGCGGCCGCGCACTTCCCCGGTCGCGTCGCGTCGCGCGTCGCGTTCGACGGCGCGCTCGCGCGGCGCCTGTACGCGGGCAGCGATTTTTTCGTCGTCCCCTCGCGCTACGAGCCGTGCGGTCTCACGCAAATGTACGCGATGCGCTACGGCGCCGTCCCTGTCGTCACGTCGTGCGGTGGCCTTCGCGACACCGTCGCGCCGGCCCGGCCGGCGCACGAAGAGGGCACCGGCGTCGTCGCAGCGCTCCCCACGCCGATCGAGCTCGCATTCGCCGCGGAGGACGCGCTCACCCTCTACGACGATCGCCTCGCGATGCGCGCGCTCGTCGCCCGCGCGATGGCCCGCGACAGCGGCTGGATGGAGCCCGCGCGCGCGTACCTCGCGCTCTACGCGGAGCTGACGGGGCGCGTCAGGCGGCGC
>JAYVXL010000450.1:0-5568 GCA_043785185.1 Myxococcales bacterium | reverse complement strand
CGAGCAGCTCCGCCGCTTGCGTCTGGTTGCCGCCGGTCTTTTGAAGGGCAAGGGCGATGCGCTGGCGCTCGAAGTCGCGGAGGTCTCCGCGGACGTCGTCGCCGGTGGAGCTCGGGGCCGTGTCGCGCGACGCCAGTACGGAGTCGGGCAGGTGCTCGGGCAAGATCGAGCCGTCGCCCTGCGCGGCGAGCGCCGCCGCGCGCTCGAGGACGTTGCGCAGCTCTCGGACGTTGCCGGGCCAGCTGTGGCGTTCGAGCGCCTCGGTGGCGGCCGGCGACAAGCGGAGCTGCGGCGCGCCGAGCATCGCGGCGGCGCGAGAGAGGAAGACCTCGGACAGGCGAGGGATCTCGGCCTTTCGCTCGCGCAGGGGTGGAATCTTCAGCGTGCAGCCGTTCAGCCGGAAGAGCAGATCCTGCCGGAAGCGCTTCTCCTGGACGAGCTGGTCGAGATCGCAGTTGGTGGCGGCGACGACGCGCACGTCGATCTTTCGCTCGGTCGTCGCGCCGACGCGGCGGACGACGTGGTCCTCGAGCACGCGCAGGAGCTTGGCCTGCATCGTCATCGGAAGCTCGCCAATTTCGTCGAGGAACAGCGTGCCGCCTTGCGCCGACTCGATGAGGCCGGCTTTCGCCGCGGCTGCGCCCGAGAAGGCGCCGCGCTCGTGCCCGAAGAGCTCGCTCTCGAGGAGCTGCTCGGGCAACGCCGCTGTGTTCACGCACACGAGCGGGCCTTTCCGGCCGCTCGCCATGTGGATCGTGCGCGCGAAGATCTCCTTGCCGGCGCCGGTCTCGCCGACGAGGAGGACCCCGATGGGGCTCGCGGCGAGGCGGCGGGCCTCGGCGTAGAGGCGCGTCATCGCGGGATCCGTGATGATCGGCTGCTCGCTGGTGTCGGCCTCGTCCTCCTGCGCGGACAAAAGTGCCTTGAGGGCGCCGTTCAGGAGGTCTTCGCCGTCGCCGCTGGACTCGGGCGCGAGGCCGGCGTCGGCGTCGATGCCGTCGAGGCGCAGCGTGCGCCGCGACGCCGCGAGCATCGTCGACGCATCGGTGCGGGCGACCTTCACCGCGAACGCGAGGATGTAGTCGTTGTACGAGCCGACGCACGCCGCGTGCGAGAGCTTGCCGATGAGCTCGCGGGCGGCGCGCATTTCGTACCATCGCTCGGGCAGCTGGATGACGAACAGGTTCGGGCGCTGGCCTTTCGCGATGTCGACGTCGAGCCGCTCGAGCATGGCGCGGCGCACGAGCACCGAGATGGCGCCCGCCGGCATGGCCGATTTGCGGAACAGGGCGAGGCGCGCGTCGCCGATGCCGATCTCGTCGCCGTGGCCGACCTGCACCTGGCCCGAGACGCGACCGCGGTTCACGAACGTGCCGTTGCGTGAGCCGAGATCGTCGAGCACGCCGCGCTCTCCGCGCATGTCGATCCGGGCGTGGGCGCGCGAGACGCCGCCGCTCACGAGCTGCACGTCGGCGTCGCTGCCGCGTCCGAGCTCGACCATGCCGCGGCTCGGCAGCTCGACGACGAACGAGTGATCGGCGACGAAGGCCGTCGCGCACAGCTTGTCCTCGCCGACGGGCGGCGGCCGATGATGGTGCTCGGTGATGATCGACGGATCGCCGCGGCTCACGACACCGAGACTACACCAGGCAAGGCGTCCGTTGCCGCGCGTGGCGGCGCTTCGTGGCGAGGCCCCGCCCGGGCCCGCAGCTAAGGGGACAGGTTCGCGGTGATCGCCGACCCCGCGGGCGGGTTCTGAAAATTGAACGTGTCCGTATCCTGCGCGCTGCCCGCGCAGCCGGACACGCAGTTCCACGTTCCTCTGTTGTTGCTCGCGCGGAGTCGCACCTGCCCGACGGCGATGCAGAGCGACCCTGGGTTCGGGGGAACGATCACACCGCCCGGCTGGGCGTTGACGCTATCGGCGGCGCCGGTGAGGGTGAGCGTGACCAGCGACGTGCCCCCCGGGCACGCGACGGTGTCCGCGGTGGTGTCGGCGGAGCTCGCGGCGTCGGACGCCGCGTCGTCGCGGGCCCCGTCGCCGCCGCTCGATGACGACGCGCCGGCCTCCGAGCAGTTCCCGCGTGGGCAGTCGTTCACGTCGTACTTGTCGACGCCCGTGAGCGCGCTGCAGGCGCCGGCGAGGATCGCGAGCCCGAAGACCAAGCTGGACGCGCGCATCCTCACCTTGACCATGATAGCGCGATGCCCGTCGGCTGCACCTTCGGCCGGGTCAAGACCTCCAGGATCGCCACGGCCACCCCGACCCCGGCGAGGATGAACGCCGCCGTGGACGCGGCACCCATCGTGCGCGCGGCGTCGAGATCGCCCTGCGCCGCGCGCGCGCAGTGGGAGCCCGTGCACTGGCCCTCGAGGTTCGCCGCGCGCGTGAAGGCGATGATGCCGGTGACGGTCCCGACCGCAGCGCCGACACCCGCGACGCTGAGGCCGCCGTAAAACCACACGTCGCGGGCTACGTCGCCGCGTCCCGTGCTCGGGACGAGCTTCGGCGCCGCGTCCCCGACGGGATGCGCCGCCTTTGCGGGCCCGAGCGAGAGGATGACGGGGCGGGCCTCCGACTCGCCGAGCTCGATGTCGGCGGTGGCGCGCTCGCCTTCGAGCTCCGCGACGACGACGTGCTTTCCCGGATTGAGCCGCCGCGCCGCGCTCAGCGCCTGCGGAGGCACGACCACGCCGTCGATCGTCACTTTGGGCTCGCCCTCGGGCTTCGGATCGAACGACACGTGCACCGACGGAATGCGCCCCTTGATCTGCTCGGCGAGCGCGCGCGCCTCGACGCGCGAATTCACCGCCTTCTGCGACTCCTCCGGCTTCGGCGGCATGCGCTCGATCGAGAGGAGCGCCTCGCGGGCCTCGAGGAGCTGGCCCACGAGCATGTACGCGCGCCCGAGCTCGAGCGCGGTGATCGGCGTCGCGGCGAGCGCGTATGCGCCGCGGAACCGGGCGAGCGAATCGGCGAGCCGGCTGCGATCGCGCAGCTCGAGGCCCTCCACGTACATCGCACGCGCGGTCTCGATGTCGGCGAGCGTCGGCTCGGCCGCGTGCGCCCGCGGCGCGGAGGCGCCCGCGGCCGCGAGGACGAGGCACGCGACGGTGACGAACCTACTGGATCGTGTCGTCATAGCGGGGAGGAGGCGTTGGCGCCGCGCTCGGCACTGCGCGCGGCTTCGGCGTGGGCTTGGGCTTCGGGAGCACCCTGGGTCGCGGGCTCGCCACCGGCGTTCGGCTCGCAGCCACCCGCGGATCGTCGAGCTCCACGGTCGCGGTCGGGGTCACGGTCGTGATCGGGGCCGTGGTCGTGATCGCGGTCGGGAGTGGGATCGCGGTCTTGACCGCGGTCGCGGGCAAGGGCGCGGGGAGGGCAGCGGGCGTCGGAGCTGGCGCCGTCGACGTCGCGACCCCCGGCTCGCGTGGTCCTTGCGCGAGGCGAGCCACGACGCCAAGACCGATGATCGCCGCGGTGCCCGCGGCCACGGCCAACGGGACCCAGCGCCGCTTCACCCCCGTCGGCGGAACGATCCCGGCCGAGCTCACCGCCCCCAGCGTCTCCACGTGGTCCGGCTGCCGCGCGGGCGCGTCGACCACGGGGACGTCGATCGTCCGCATCTCCGACGCGCCGGCCTGTGGGCGTCGCAGCCGCTCGCGCAGCATCGCCCGCTCGTTCTTCGGCGCCTCCGCCGCGTCCTCCTCGGACACGAGCGAATCGCCGAACCACTCCACCACCGTGTCGGGCGTCACGCGGAGACCGCACGCGTCGAGCGCCTCCTCGAAGCCGATCCGAAGCGCGGCGGCGGTGGGCCAACGCTCCTCCTGGTTTCGCGCGAGCGCCCTTCGGATCACGCGCTCGATCGGCGCCGGCACGCGCGCGGTGAACGGAGGCGCCGGCTCGTCTCCGATCAGTCCGTAGATGCGCGCCAGATCGTTCGGGCCGTCGAACGGCGGCCGGCCCTCGATCAGATCGAACGCGACGGCGCCCACCGACCAGATGTCCGCGCGCCGGTCGACCGACTTCATCTGCGCGTACTCCGGCGCCATGTAGATGACCTTGCCTTTTGCGAGGCCGGTCGACGTGTCGCCCGCGAGCCTATCGTTCGCCTTCGCCACGCCGAAGTCGATGAGCTTGCTCATCCCCTTGTCGCTCACGAGGATGTTCTGCGGCGACACGTCGCGGTGGATGACCCCGAGCGACTTGCCCTCGCGCTTCAGCTCGTGGGCGGCGTGGAGGCCCGCGCACGTGTCGGCGAGGATGCGGACGATGACGCCGATGGGCACCTTGCGGCGTTGCTGCTGGGCGAGGTGATGCAGCACATGGAGCGGGCGCCCCTGCACGTGCTCCATCACCATGTAGAGGACGTCCCCCTCCTCGCCGAGCTCGTAGATGCTCGCGACGTTGGGGTGCGAGATGTTCGCGGCGAGGCGCGCCTCGTCGAGGAACATGGTGCGGAACGTCGGGTTCATGCCGATGTGCGTCTGGATCACTTTGATCGCGACGCGCTGCTCGAAGCCTCCGGGGCCGGGCAAGCGCGCGAGCCACACCGAGCCGAACCCGCCCCGACCGATCTCGCGAACCAGCTCGTAGCGGCCCAAGCGGGAGCCGGGCCGGAACTGAGGCGCGGGGTCTCCCATACCCCATGAGTATCCTTAGATTTCTGGGCGAGGACAAGGAGACGTCGCCGGAACGATCCCGGCGCACGGGCGGCGGACAATGGGCTACCCTGCCTTCTGAGCTTCGGCTTCCGAGCTTCGGCCCGGAGCCCCTCGCGGAGTCATGATGTTTTTCAAGAACGACGACGGAAAAGGCGGCGCCCCCGGCGGCCGCAAGCGCGTGGTGCCGCTCCTTCCCCTGCGCGACATCATCGTGTTTCCGCACATGGTGAGCCAGCTGTTCGTCGGGCGCGAGCGCTCGATCAACGCGCTCGACGCGGCGATGACGCGCGACAAGGACATCTTCCTCGCGGCGCAGAAGAACGCGAAGACGAACGAGCCGACGCCGGACGACATCTTCCAGGTCGGCACGCTCGGCACCGTCATGCAGCTGCTGCGCCTCCCGGATGGCACCGTGAAGGTGCTCGTCGAGGGGAAGAAGCGCGCGCGCATCAAGAAGTTCGCCCAGTCGGACGAGTTCTTCATGGTGGAGGTCGAGGAGATCCCCGAGCTCGCGCAGAAGACCGTCGAGGTCGAGGCGCTCATGCGCAGCGTCCAGGCGGCCTTCGAGATGTACGTGAAGCTGAACAAGAAGGTTCAGCCCGAAGTCCTGATGAGCGTGCAGACGATCGACGATCCGGCGCGCCTCTCGGACACGATCGTCGCGAACCTGCCGACGGTGAAGCTCACCGATCGCCAGACTCTTCTCGAAACCGATGACGCCGCCAAGCGTCTCGAGCGACTCCACGAGCTGATGCAGGCCGAGATCGAGATCCTCCAGGTGGAGAAGAAGATCCGCTCGCGCGTCAAGAAGCAGATGGAGAAGACGCAGAAGGAATATTACCTCAACGAGCAGATGCAGGCGATCCAGAAGGAGCTGGGTGGCGGCGAGCGCGACGAGTT
>JAYVXL010000449.1:0-1622 GCA_043785185.1 Myxococcales bacterium | reverse complement strand
GGGCCGGTCCCGAGTATAGTGACTCGATGCGTCTGGTCTCTTCTTGGGGAGCTCGGCTGTTGGCTTCGATCGGAGCCGCTGCGCTCGCGGCGGTGTATGTCGGCTGCAGCGATCTCATCTTGCCGCAGAACGGCACGGACGGGGGCGGCCCCGGCCCCGGAGGCCAAGACGGCGACTTGGTGTTCCCCGACGGCGACCCCGGCGGCTTCGACAGCGCCACCACGGACGCAGGCGGCGACTCCCGGCCGACCCGCCTCGACTGCACCGGGCAAGACGCGGCGTTCGGCCCTCCCAACGATCTCGGCTGCACCGGCCTCTACTCCGACTTCGCCAAGCGCACGGTCGCGACCGGCGTGCAGGAGTTCGATCCGGGCCTGCACCTCTGGAGCGACGGCGCCGAGAAGCAGCGCTGGATCCAGCTCCCCGCCGGCGAGAAGATCGACACGAGCGACATGAACGAGTGGCGCTTCCCGGTCGGCACGAAGCTCTGGAAGGAGTTCCGCATCGCCGGGCGTCGCGTCGAGACGCGCCACTACTGGAAGCGCGGCGTCAACGACTGGGTGCGCACGACCTACCGCTGGTCGGAGGACCAGACGACCGCCGTGTCGTTCACCGAAGGCGCGGCGAACGTCGGCGGCACGACGTACGGCATCCCAACCGTCGCGCAGTGCGACTCGTGCCACTCGGGCCGCATCGACAAGGTGCTCGGCTTCGACGCCGTGAGCCTCTCGTCGCCGAATTCGAAGTATGCCGGTCAGTCTCCCGCGATGCTCGCGGTCGCGGCGCTGCTCACGGCGCCGCCCGCGGTGCCGCTCGTCATTCCCGACGACGCGAACGGCAAGGCGGCCGCCGCGCTCGGCTGGCTCCACGCAAACTGCGGCGCGTCGTGCCACAACCCGTCGCCGAGCTCGTTCGCCGGCGTGACGGGCCTCTTCATGCGGCTCGAGGTCGGCCCTGCAAGCACGGGGCTCGGCGCGTACGAGGCGACGAACACGTACAAGACCACGGTGTGCCAGACGTCGCGCTTTCAGCTCGACCCGCCGGCCGGCGGATGGGTCCGCATTTTCCCGGGCAACCTCACGCGCAGCGTCTTGCCGTTCCGGGACCTGCGCCGCAACGATCCGCAAGTGCAGATGCCGCCGATCGCGACGAACCTCCCCGACTTCGAGGGCACGAAGCTCGTGCGGGATTGGGTGAGCAGCGGCGCGTTCCCGACGCAGACGGCTCCCTGCCCGCAGTAGCGGGCGCGCGCGCGACGGAGACGTAGAGGAAGGCAGCGCGGGGAGCCGTGCGGAGCGCCGCCGATCAGCGGCGTCGGTCGCTCATCCGCGCCGGCGATTCTTCCTCGGCCGCGGGCGAACGTGCGGGCCCGACGCCGCCGAGGCTCGCGTCGAGGTACGGTCCCCCGTTCGCCGTCGCGCTGCGGCACGCCGCGTAGAGGAACGGATCGACCCGCTCGAGCGACTCCACGGTGACGCCGTCGGCGACGAGCTCGCCGCGCGCGCCTTCGACGCGGACGCGATCACCGGTCATGAACGTGACCTTGTAGTCGCGCGTCTGCATCGCGAACGTCGCGCGCGCGGTGGGCAGCGCCGCGACGGTCTTCGGCGGCGGAGCGAGGG
>JAYVXL010000448.1:0-16938 GCA_043785185.1 Myxococcales bacterium | reverse complement strand
TGCTGATGCCGAGCGCGGCGATCACGAACACCGGCGACCCGCAGCTCGACGCGCTGAAGCGCCAGCGGGCGCTCGTCGACGCGGAGATCAAAGCGGTGCAGACCGGCGTTCCGACGCCCACCGTCGGCACGCCCGCGCAGGAGGCGCGGCTCGCCAAGGCGCGGCGCGACCGCGAGGACGCGCAGAAGGTCGCGGACGATGCGGCCGCCTCGCTCACGAAGCTGCGATCGCAAGGCCTCAGCGACGAGTATCCGGACGTGAAAGAGGCGCGCAGCGCATTGAGCCGCTCCAAGACGCTGCTCACCGCGGCGGACGCGGCGGTGCGCGAGGCCGAGGCGGACATCCACATGTCGGCGAGCACCGTGCCCTCGCCCGGCAAGGTCGACGTGGAGCTGCTCAAGAAGCGCCTCGTCGCCATCGACGCGCAGATCGCGGCGCGGCGCGCGGGCCACATTCCGCCGAAGCCGGCGGGCAGCGACGCGGCGAGCGCAGCGCCGGACTACGACGACGCCGTGCAGCTCGAGACCGACTTCCAGCGTCTCTTGCGCACGCTCCAAGAGTCCAAAGAGCAGCACGACGACCTGAAGCAAAAGCTCGAGCGCGCGCGGCTCGAGAAGGCGCGCGCCACGGCGAAGGGCGGCGACACGATGACGATCCTCGACCCTGCTTACAAGCCGACCAAGCCGAGCAAGGGCGGCAAGGGCAAGGTCGCGATGACCGGCGGCGTCATGGCGGTCCTCGTGGCCCTGCTTTACGCGTTCGCCCGTGTGTTATTCAACGACACGATGATCGATGCTCAGGACATCGAAGCGCTGAAGCTCATCCCGGTGCTCGGCGTCCTGCCCAAGATCCCCGGCGCCGGTGCGCAAGGCTACGGCGCGCCCGTGCCGGCGCCAACTCCGAACCCGCCAGCGAGGGGGGCACCCGGTGGCGTATGACTCCCCGTCGCGCACGCTGGTCGTCCAGCGGCGCGACATCATCTCGCAGCAGGGCGACTCACCGGTGCGGGTCGTGCCGGCGTGGGCGTCGCCGCCCGACACCGGCGTGCTCGTCATGCTCGGCGAGGCGTCGGCCGAAGCCACCGCGTCGCTGCGCGTGATTCGGCACCGCCTCGAGCAGAAGCGCGTAGAGGGGGTGTGGACGTTCGGCGTGACGAGCGCGCGCGACGGGGAGGGCAAGAGCACGTTCGCGACGCAGCTCGCGCTGGTGCTCTCCGAGTCGCAGCGCGCGCGCGTGCTGCTCGTCGAGTCCAACTTCCACCGCCCGTCGCTGGCGCGCATCCTCGGATTCCGCGTGCCCGAAGGCTACGGCTTCTCGTCGCAGATCGTCCGCAAGATGCGCGGCAGCCTCGAGCCGTGGTGCGTCGTCGCGCTCGGGCCGGCGCTGCACGTCCTGGCCGAATCGACGGGCGAGCAGGGCTTCCCCGAGACGCTGCACTCGACGCACTTCCAGAACGCGATCGGCTTCTTGTCGCGCGGCTACGATTTTCTCATCGTGGACGGCCCGAGCGTGCTCGGGTCGGGCGACGCGAACGTCGTCGAGAACTCGGTCGACGGGCTCATCGTCGTGCTTCGCTCAGGCGTCAGCAAGGGCAACGATCTGCGTGACGCGGTGAAGCAGCTCGGCGAACGAAAGACGTTCGGCGTCGTCCTTTGGGACGCCGACGGCCCGAAGCCCAACGGACGGGGCCGCTGAGCGTGGAGCTGCCGCTCTGGGAGCTCGATCCCGGGAAGCTGCCGGGCCTGCTCGGCAAGCTCGGGAAGAAGGAGCTGCACCTTTGGCTCGGCGCGTGGATCGCCGATCGCCTGCGCAAGCGGCGCGCGGAAGACGCCGTCACGGGCACGCGGCACCTCTTGTTCGCGGTGTGCGACCACTACGAGCCGCTCCACGGTCAGGGCACGACGACCGCGCACGCGGAGGTGGACGCCACGGCGATGGAGAGAGCGCGCGCGCGCGTCGCGGCGTGGCGCACGGCGTACCCGAAGCTCGGGCGATTCCGGGATGCCACCGGGCGCCCGCCGCGCCACAGCTTCTTCTACCCGGGCGAGCAGTACTACCCCGAGCTCCTCGAGCCGGTCGCCGAGCTGTGCGAGGAAGGCTTCGGCGAGGTCGAGGTGCACCTCCACCACGACAACGACACGAGTGGCGCGCTGCGCGCGGCTCTGGACAAGACGCTCGCCGACTTCGAGCAGCACGGCCTCGTGCCGCGGCGAGACGGGAAGCGCGCGTGGGCGTTCATCCACGGCAACTGGTGCCTCGCGAACGCGCGACGCGACGGGCGTTACTGCGGCGTCGACGACGAGATGCAGCTGCTCTACGACCTCGGCTGCTACGCGGACTTCACGTTCCCCTCGGCGCCCGATCAGTCGCAGCCCGGCATCGTCAACGCGATCTACTACCCGTCCGGCGACGTGACCAAGCGGCGCGCCTACGAGCGCGGCGCGCCGGCGCGCGTGGGGACGAAGAAAGAGGAGCGCCTCCTCATGATCGAGGGACCGCTCGCGCTCGCGATGCGGCCGCACTCGCGCAAGGTACGCATCGAGAGCGCCGCGCTCGACTGGGCCGACCCGCCGAGCTGGGCGCGCCTGCGTACGTGGGTGCGCCAGCAGATCACGGTGCAGGGGCGGCCGGAGTGGGTCTTCGTGAAGGTCCACACGCACGGCGCGCCCGAGAAGAACGCCGAGGTGATGCTCGGCGCGCGCAACGTCGAGCTGCACGAGGAGCTCGCCAAGAAGTACAACGACGGGGAGAAGTGGAAGCTCCACTATGTCTCCGCGCGCGAGATGTACAACGTCGCGCGGGCCGCGATGGACGGCAAGGCGGGCGCGCCGGACGCGTACTTCGACTACGAGGTCCCGAAGGCCCCCCGCGTGGCCGCGCGCGCTTCAAAATAGTTGGCCCGAGGCGAGGCCGTGGGCGAGCTTCGACGCGTGGAAACCCCCTCGCCCGTTGCCTGCGCCGTCTGCGGCCTCTCCGACGCGCGCGCCCTCGTGAAGACGTCGCTCGCGAGCGGCGACAAGGTCATCGTCTGCGCCAACCACGCGCTCGTCCACGAGCGCGCCGGCGGCAAGGCGCGCTCCGTCGCGGCGCTCGCCGCGCTCTCGCGCGAGAAGCGCAAGAAGAGCGAGCGGCGCGAGAGCTTCCCCAAGGACGAGCTTGGGGCGCTCTTGACGGCGGGCTTCGCGGGCGAGCGGCGCGCGGGCTACGACCGCCGCGGCTAGGAGCCTTTCCCCGAAACCTTCGTTTCGGCGAAAGGCTCCGTCGTGACAGCTCAGGTGAGAATCTTCCGGTTCCCCTCAAGCACTTCGCGCTCGAGCCTCCCCTAGGTCGCCTTCGGCGAGTCGTGCTGCGCACGCGGCGTCGTCGCCGAGCGCGCCGCGTGCTACGACACGCGCGTCGTGCTGGGCCGCTTCGTTCGAAGGATTCTCCGCGCCTCGTTTGCGTTCGCGCCGCTCGCGCTGGGGTGCGGCGGCCCGTCGTCCGCGCCGGTCACCGCGCCCGCGCGCCCGCCCGCGGTTCTGGCAGGCCCCGTCGCACCGCCCGCGCCGTCGCTCGACGACGACGTGAAGGCGCTGCAGGCCGCGGGGGCGGCGTCGAACGGCGCGCTCGCGATCGTCACCTCGCTCACCTCGGAGGTCGGCGCGCGCATCGCCGGCGGCCCGAAGGACGCCGCGGCCCGCGCGTGGGCGCAGCAGACGATGCAGCGACTCGGTCTCGCGCGCGTCCGCGCCGAGGCCGCCCAGGTGCCACACTGGGTGCGCGGCGAGGAGTCCGTCGAGCTCGTGACGCCCGGCGCTCCCGCGCGGAAGCTCCACGCGCTCGGCCTCGGCGGCACAGTCGGTACGGGCGGCAAGCCGCTCGAGGCGGAGGTCGTCGAGGTCGCGAGCCTCGCGGCGCTTGACGCGCTCGACGGCGCCGCCCTGCGCGGGAAGATCGTCTTCGTCAATCCGCCGCCGATGGTTCGGGCGCCGACCGGTGCCGGCTACGGGGAAGGGGTCGGCGTTCGGTGGGATGCGCCGCGGAAAGCTTGGGACAAGGGCGCGCTCGCCGCCGTGATCCGCTCGGTCGGCACCGACACCGCCATGCCGCACACCGGCATGACATCGCGCAAAGGCAAGGTCCCCGGCGTCGCGCTCTCGAACGACGACGCCGATGCGCTGCACGAGGCGCTCGGCCGGAGCAAGCGCGCGCGCCTCCGCGTTTCGCTCGGCGCCGAGTGGAAGGAGCTGGCGCCGTCGGCGAACGTCGTCGGCGAGATCGTGGGGCGCGAGCGGCCGGACGAGATCGTGCTCATGGGCGCGCACCTCGACTCGTGGGACGTCGGCCAGGGCGCGGAGGACGACGGCGCCGGCTGCGCCATCGTGCTCGAGGCGGCGCGCCTCGTCGCGGCGCGCGGGCGGACGCCGAGGCGCACGGTGCGCGTCGTGCTCTTCGCGTCCGAGGAGCTCGGCGTCGCGGGCGGCGACGCGTACACCGCGGCGCACGAGGCCGAGGCGAGCGCGCACGTGCTCCTCATGGAGGCGGACAGCGGCTCGGGCAAGGCGCGCCTCGCGCGCTTGCGCGGCGGAGCCGGGGCGCGGCCGGCGTGGGCACGCCTTGGCGCGATGCTCGGCCCGCTCGGCATCCCGACGACCGACGAGGAGGCGCATGGCGGCGCCGATGTGGACGGAATGATGAAGAAGGGCGCGCCGACGATCGACATCGCGCAGGACAGCTCGCGGTACTTCGACGTCCACCACACCGACGCCGACACGATCGACCACGTCGACCCCGACGGCCTCCGGCAGCTCGCGACGGCGTTTGCGACGCTCGCCTGGGCCGTCGCCGACGGAGACTTGGACCTCGGCCGCGCCGAGGTCCGCCAGGAGAAAACCCCGTGAACCGTACGCTCTACCACTTCCCGTTCTCCCCGTTCTCGCGGCGCACGCGCCTCGCGCTCGCGAGCAAGGGCCTCTCGGCCGCGCTCGTCGACGGCCGCGCCGAGCCCGCGCGCTTCGAGGAGGCGCGCCGCTCGTGCCCCGTCAAGACTGTGCCCATCCTCGTCGAGCCTGACGGGCGCGCGATCGGCGACTCGACGGCGATCACGCGCTACCTCGATCTCGCGTACCCCGAGGTGCCCCGCTTCTGGCCCGAGGAGCCCGGCGCCGCGCGCGTCGCGATCGAGACGGCGACCCTCGTCGACATCGTGCTCAACACGGTCGTCGACGTCGGCACGCGCTACTTCGCGCTGCGCGACGCTCCGGCGTGGGAGAGCGTGAAGGGCGAAATGCTGGGGCGCGCGACCGCCGCCCTCGACGCCCTCGCCGCGCGCGCCGCCGAGCGGGACGGCAAGACGTGGACGGACGCGGGGTGGTGCGCGGCCGACGCGTGGGTCTTCACCGCGACGCAGTGGATCGGGGGCTGGCAGGCGCGCGCCGGAACGAACCCGCTCCTGGGTCAGCTGCTCTCGCTCGGCGTGAGCGTCCCGCCGGCGCTCGCGCGGTGGGCCGACGCGCACCGCGACCGGCCGGACGTGCAGGCGCTGTAGTCGACTCGAGTATGCGGGGCGCTGGAGGCCTCCTCCACGACTCGCCCGGGCGCCGCGGTTTACGTTGTAAGCACGAGTTGTGCGGCGGCCCCTGGCTTGCCCCCCAGCTCGTGCACCGCGAGCGCGCCCGGGCACGCCGCGCGCGCGAGGTCGACGATCCGCTGATGATGCGTGAAGAGGAGCACCTGGAGCTTGCCCGCGAGCTCTGCGAGCACCTCGAGCGCGGCGCGCGCGCGCTCGTCGTCGAACTGGATGAGAATGTCGTCCAGGACGACGGGGAGCGGCCCCGCCGCCGCCGCGTGCCGCTCGAGGCTCGCGACGCGGAGCGCGAGGTAGACCTGATCGCGGGTGCCCTCGCTCAGGAGGTGCGTGGCGACGTCTCCGCCGGCCGACTTGGCGCGCGACGCGAGGAGGAGCGGCCGATCCGCGCCGTCGTCGAGGCCGGCGCGCAGGCCCTCCCACGCGCCGCGCGTCAGCGTGCGGAACACCTCGCTCGCGCGACCGAGGACGGGGCCCTGGTTGCGATCGCGGTAGCGCAGGATCTCGCGGGCGAGGAGCGCCTCCGCGAGGCGAACGCGCGCCCATCGCTCCGCGAGCGCCTGCGCGCGGGCGACCGCCGCCTGCGCGTCGCCCGCGGCCGCCGCCGCGGCGCCGTCGCGATCGAGCGCGGCGAGCCCGCGCTCGGAGCGGTCGACCTGGACGCTCGCGTCGGTGAGGTCGTCATCGACCTGCGTGAGGCGCGCCTCGATCTCGTCGAGCCGCGCGTCGATCGCCTCTGGACGCGTGGCCTCCGCGGCCGCCGCGAGCTCGCCGAGCGGGGCGCCGTCGGCCTTCGCGAGCAGAACGTCGGCCACGCGCGCGTCGTCGGCGTCGAGCGCGCGCGCGTCCGCTGAGCGCTTCTCCGCGGCAACGAGCCCCTCGAGCGACGCGACGCCCGCCGTCGTCATCAGCGCGGCCAAGCGCTTGCTGCAGGCGTCTCGCCGCGCGACCTGCTCGCCGAGGCTCTCGCGCTTGTCCTCGAGCTGCCCGTCCAGCTCCGCGCGCCGGGCGCGCTCCTGCCGGGCGAGGTCGAAGCGGCGAACCAGCTGCTGCCCCGCCTCGGTCGTGGGCAGCGCGGCCAGGTCCGGCGCGAGACGCAGCGTCAGCTCGCGGGCGCGGGCCTCGATGCGCGCGTTCTCCGCGGTCGCCGCCGCGACGCGGGCGCGCTGCGCATGGGCGGCCTGCGCGCGGTGGCCGAGCGCCGCGAGGTCCTCGACGACCTGAAGCGCCTCGTCGACGCCGAGGTCGCCGGCCACGCCGAGCTTTCGCACCGCCAGGGCCCACTGCGCCTGCCACTCGGCGAGATCCTTTTCGCAGCGCGCGCGTTCGCGCGCGTGCTGCTGCACGGCCTGCTCGAGGCGCTCGCGCTCCGCGGCGCGCTCGCGGCGCGCGTCGGCCCTCGCGTCTTCGGCCTCGGCCTCGGCCTCGACGAGCTTGGCGTGCCTCTCGAGCCACGCCCGCATCTCGGCCGGCGTCAGCGGCGCGATCCCCGCGTGCGCCCACTCCGCGTTCCACGCGCGGAGCGCCTCAGCCTCGCGCGCCTCGAGCGACGCGCGCGCCGCCGCCGCCCGCGCCCGCGCGTCTTTCATCGCCGCCTCGTCGGCGAGCAGCTCGGCGAGGCGCGTGACGCGCGCCGCCTCGCGGCGCAGGCGATCGGCCACGTCGTCGGCGAGGGCGATCGCGCGCTCCAGATCGGCCGCGCGCCCGCCGGCGTCCGCCGCCGCGAGATCTGCGCGGAGCTCCGCCCAGAGGCCGTCGCGACGCGCGCGCGCCGCGGCGAGGTCCGCCTCGGTCGGCACCGCCGCCGCGCGGCGCAGCGCGTCGAGCGCCCGGGCGACCTCGGCCCCCTGCGCCTCCACCCGCGCGCGCTCTTCCGCTCCGCGCCGCGCCTCCTCGGCGAGCGCGCCCAGCGCGCGTTCGTGCTTGTCGACCGTCGCCGCGGTCGGAACGGCGAGCGCCAGCGTCGCCGAAAGATCCGTCGAGACGAGCCCGAGCCCCTTCCACCGCCGCTCGAGCCGCTGGACGAGACCGCGAACGCGGTCGGAGTCTGCGGCCGGCGCCGCGTCGAACGCCGTGAGGAGCGCCGTGGCATCGTCGAGCGCGCGCCCGGCATCGCGAAGGAGCGCCTGGATGCGCTTGGGCTCGGATGCGAGGCTCCGCACGCGCGCCGCCGCTTTCGTGTCGACGCGCACCGCCAGCGGCGAAGCATCGGCATCTCCCGCGTCGCGCGCGGCTTCCCCAAATGTCGCGCGCGCGAGGTCCCGCGCCGCCGCCTCGTCGACCTCGAGCGATGCGCGGAGCCGCGGCAGCTCCTGCGCGTTCTTCTGGTGGAGCGCGAGCTCGCCCGGCAGCCCCTCGAGCTCCGCCGCCGCGTCCGCGAGCGCATCCGGCGCCGTGAGCGCGGCGCGGCGCGCCGTCGTCTCGTCGATCTCGCGCGTGAGGCGCGTGATCGCGGCCTCGGCGTCGGCGTGCGCGCGCAAGGCGTCCGCACGATCGCGCGGCGCGTCCTCCGGCAAGACGACGACGCTCCCGAGCTGCGCCCGCCGCGCCGCGAGCTCGCCCCGCTTCGCGAACAGCGGCAGCATTCCCTTGAGTCGCTGGAGCCGCTTCTGCTCGAGCAGGAGCGCCGACCGCTCCTCCGCGGCCGCCGTCTTGCGCGCGCGCTGCGCGGCGATGTGCTCGACCTGTGCTTGATACGACTCGTGGCTCGCGCTGCGATCGGCGGTGCTCTTCTTCGCCTCGCCGAGGACGCGCAGCGCCTCGTTGAGCGGCTTGTTCCGCGCCGTCGGGCTGTAAATGCGCTCGGCCTCCGCCGCGAGCTCTCCGAGCAGCGCGTGCAGCGCCCCCCCGCCGAGGCCGGCCTGAAAAAGGCTCTCGCCCAGATCCCCTCCCCCATCGAGCAACGCCTGCGCGCCGCGCTGGAGCGCCGCGTGCGTGAGGCCGAAGGACGAGGCGTAGAGCTCCTCGCTCACGCCGTGCAGCATCTTCCGCAGCGGCGCGTCGTCGATCGGCCGGTCGTCGCGGTCGAGCAACGTCTTGGTGCGTCCCTTTTTGCGAACGACGTCGAGCACCGTGCCGTCCTCGCCCAGCAGGCGGGCGCCGATGCGCAGGTTCGCCATCGGGAACCTGTACGCGTCCGGTGTCCGCTCGGGCACGCCATAGAGCACGTGCGTGAGCGCGCGCAGCGTCGTGCTCTTGCCGGCCTCGTTGCGACCGAGCACGACGTGGAGCCCCGGCGCCGAGAGGTCGAGCGTCAGCCCCTCGAAGCCGCCGAACGCGATGAGGCGCAGCTCGAGGAACCTCACGCGCGGTCCCCCGGCTCGGCGCGCGCGAGTCGCGGGAGCACCATCTGCTCGACGTCGTCGACGAGCGCGCGCAGGTACGCCGGATCGTCGAAGCGGAGCCCGTCGCCTCCTTCGCGGAGCTCGGGCGGCAGCTTCTTCTTCAAGTCGTCCAGCGCTTCGGCGAGAGACAAGAGCCCCGCTTCGTCGCGCCGCAGCTCGTCGAGCGCGCGCGCCAGCTCGCCGATCGCGTCAGGCTGCGCGCGCAGGCCCGCGAGGTCGAGCGGCGCGCGCGTCCGCACGCGCACCTTCTCGATCCACACGTCGCCCCCGACGTCCGCGGCGAGCGCGCGCACGTCGGCGACGAAGCGCTCGGGATCGGCGGCGAGCGCCGCGTGCGCCGCCGACTCGCCTTCGATCGTGACGCGCGCGGCGAGGGCGCGGCCCTCGGCGCCCGCGACCTCGCGCCCGAGCGCGTCGCGCACGCGATCGAGCACGTCTCCGTCGGCGCCGCAGCCCGCCGCGTCGACCGTCACCGCCGCCCACCGCACGACGTCGAGCGCGCGCGCCTCAACGGCGGTGATGCGACCGCCGTCCACGGTGACCAGCGTAGCGCCCTTCGGCCCCGTCTCCTTCGCGTGGCGCCCCTGGAGATTGCCGGGGTAGACGACCCACGGCGCGCGCGAGAGCACCTCGCGCTTGTGCACGTGCCCGAGCGCCCAGTAGTCGTAGCCGCGCGCGGCGAGCGTCGCTTTCGTCGTCGGCGCATACGGCTCGTGGCCCTCGCGCCCGTCCATGCTCGTGTGCAGGACGCCGACGTTGAGCAGGCCCTCCACCGGCTCGGGGTAGCTCGCCGCCAGATCGTCGGTCACCGCGCGCGTCGCGAAGCCCTGCCCGTGCACCGCCATGCCCAGGTCGTCGTAGATGACGGTCTCGGGCCTCTTCACGAGGAGCTCGTGGACGTTGCCCGGCAAGCGGAGGTTGCGCGCGATCTGGCTCGCGGCGTCGTGGTTGCCGCGGAGGAGGACGACCTTGACGTTCGCCTCGTTCAGGCGGGCCATCTGCGTCGCGAAGAAGAGGCCCGTACCGTGGTCCTTCCACGTTCCGTCGTAGAGATCGCCGGCGATGATGAGGAGTCCCGCGGCCTCGTCGAGGCACAGCTCGACGAGGTTCTCGAGGGCGCGGCGCGACGCGGCACGCATCGCGTCGCTCGGCGCGCCCGGGTACTTGTCGAGTCCGCGCAGCGGGCTGTCGAGGTGGATGTCCGCCGCGTGAACGAATTTCACGTCCTCGACTCTAGCCTGCCGGTGGCCTCACCCCAAGAGGCCGAGCGACGCCTTCTGCTTCGCGTCGACGAGGCGCTTCGCGAGCTCGCGACCGCCGCTGCGCACCGACCACACGAGCGGAGCCCCGTCCTTGAGTGCGAGCGAAATCGTTTGGTCGTCGTCGGCCGCGACCTCGGCGAGGTTCTCCCAGGCCACCGTGACCTCGCGCGCCTTGGACCAGTGGAGGACGAGCGCGTCCTTGCGGATGCCCAGGTACACGTCCTCGGCGAACGCCGCCAACGCCGTGGTCACGCCGAGGAGCACCCCGACGAACATCGTCACCGCCGACGCGAGCGTGATGAAGTGGCTCGCGGTCTCCCCCAGGCGCCGGACGAAGGCCGCGCCGATGCCGGCCGATCCGACCATCACGAGCACCACCGACATGGCGAGCGTTCGGCGCGGCGTCCTATCGACCCGGTGCCACTCGAGGAGCGCTTCGTCCATGGCGCCACTCTACGTCTCCATGGCCACCCGCGCGACGCCGTGGACATTCGCCGCCCCCGTAATAGAGTGCGGAGCGATCTCGCGATGGCGATCCAAATTCGAGAGAAGAGGCTCGGAGCGCGCAGCTCGTCCCTCGGGATGAGCTCCAAAGGGGGCTCGCGCCTTTCGGCGGGCGTGAGGGCGCTCGGGCTCGCGTGGGTCGCGGCCACCGCGGCCTGCGGCGCCGCAACGCCGCCGGCTCCGGCGAGCGCGAGCGCGAGCGCGGCCGCGCCCGCTTCCAACGCCGGCGCGCCGACCGCGCCAGAGTCCAACGCCGTCGCGCCGACCGCGCCGACGTCCGCGTCCAAGCCGCTCGCCTTCATCGAGGACGACTACCCGCGGGCGCTCGCCGAGGCGCGCGCGAAGAAGCGGCCCCTCTTCGTCGACGCGTGGGCGACGTGGTGCCACACGTGCCTCAGCATGCGCGAGTATGTGTTTCCTACCGCCGAGCTGCGCGCGCGCGGCGACGACTTCGTCTGGCTCTCGATCGATACGGAGAAGCCCGAGGCCGCCGCGTTCATGCGCACGCATCCGATGGAAGCGTGGCCGACGCTGTGGGTGATCGACCCGGCGACCGAAGCGCCGGCGCTCAAGTGGAACGGCTCGGCGACGGCGGGGGAGCTCGCGGGTCTGCTCGACGACGCGAAGCTCGCGATCGCCCAGGGCGACCGCGGCGGCGACGCGGGCGCGGCGTACGTGCGCGGCATCAAGCAGACCGCCGAGGGGCAAGGCGCGGCGGCGATCGAGAGCTTCCGCGCGGCGCTCGCGGCGGCGCCGGAGGGCTGGCCGAAGCGAGCGCGCGTGCTCGAGGCGCTCTCGGCGCGCCTCGTCGCGCAGAAGAATTTCAGCGCGGACGTGGAGCTGGCCGCCGCGGAGCTCGCGAAGATGCCGCCGGGGACGAGCGCCAAGTCCGTCGCCTACGACGCGCTCCGCAGCGTGACGCAGCTCCCTCCCGGGGCGAAGTCCGCGGGCAAGCGTGACGAGGTGCTCGCGACGACCGAGAAGCTCGCCGGCGCGCTCGCGGGGAAGATCCTCGCCGATGATCTGTCGGACCTCTACGATCTCCTCGTCGACACCATGGGCGAGCTCGGTCGCAAGGACGAGAAGCTTCGCATCGCGCGCGCGTGGGCGGCGATGCTCGAGGGCGAGGCGGGGAAGGCGGCCACGCCGGCGGCGCGCGCGGTCTTCGACGCGCATCGCCTCGGCGCCTACCTCGCGCTCGGCGAGCCGGAGCGCGCTGTGCCGATGCTAGAGGCCAGCGAAAAGGACTTCCCCGGCGACTACAACCCGAAGGCGCGCCTCGCCGCCGCGTACCTCGCGATGAAGCGGTACGACGACGCGCTCGTCGCCATCGAGCGCTGCCTCGCGGTCAGCTACGGCCCGCGCAAGATGCGCCACTTCACGGTCAAGGCCGACATCCTCGCGGCGAAGGGCGACCGCGCCGGCGAGAAGGCGGCGCTCGACGCCGCGATCGCCCACGGGCGTACGCTCGTCCCGCCGGGCGGACCGCCCAGCGCGCCGGCGCGCGCCCTGGCCGCGCTCGAGGCACGACGGAAGAAGCTCCCCTAATCACGGGAGCGGCCCGATGGATCGCCGCGAGCCCAGGGGGTCGCCGTTCATCCGCCTACGGCGCAATTTTCCGCTCTAAGTGAGCGGCGCGTGGGCGGCCGTCGTTGGTTCGGGGGTTGCAGTTCCCCGTTCACCCATGATGGAGAGCACCCCGATCCCCCTCTCTCTCCTTCGCAAGCTCCGCCTCTCCGGCGAGCGGTCCGTGTCGCTGACCGGCGAAATCGGCCGCGGCAGCCTCGGCACCGTGTACGCCGGGACGCTGAGCGCGGTCGGCGTCGCGCGCCGCAACGTCGCGGTGAAGATCGTGGACGATCTCCCCGGCGACGACGACGCCCGCCTCCTCGCCGGCATCTCGCGCGCGCTCGACGCGGCGGCGTGCATCTGCGATCCGCGGATCGTCCAGGTCTACGACTACGAGCTCTTCGGCGTCCGCGAGCCGTTCATCGTGACCGAGCTGGTCGACGGCGGCTCCCTCGAGATCCTCATCGACGGCTTCGAGCGGCAGGACCGCCAGCTCCCGCAGGACGTCGCCATCCTCATCGGCCTGAAGGTCGCCGAGGCGCTCGAGGTCGCGCGCACCTCGCGATTGCCGGATGGGCGAATGGTGAACCTGGTCCACGGCAGCCTCTCCGCACGCGACGTGCTCGTCTCGTGGGGCGGCGAGGTCAAGGTGAAGGGCCTCGGCATGTGGCAGGCGGTGCTCGGCGCGTCGATGCAGCGCCCGACCGGCGCGCTCGCGCGCCTCGAGGGGACGGCCCCGGAGGTCGCACGCGGTCAGGCGCCGGACACCCGCAGCGACGTCTTCGCGCTTGGCATGCTCCTGCGGCGCATGCTGCTCGGTCAGCGCTTTTCACCGCACACGTCGCCGGCCGAGGCGGTTCGGCTCGTCTACGACGGCGTCGTGCACGGCGGTCTGCAAGAGCGGGCTCTGCTCGCGCCGCTTCGCGGCATCCTGCGCCGGGCGACGGCGGCCAACCCGGCCGAGCGCTACGCGACGACCGGCGAGGTCGCGTTCGAGCTGCGCCGCATCGCGACGCTCATGGGCATCCCCGACGTGCCCGCCTTCATCGCGCACGCCGTCGCCGACGCGTTCGCACCGGAGATTTCGCGCCGCGAAGCCGAGCGCGCGTTCGAGGAGGCCCACGTGGTGCCGCCGGTCGTCGCCTCGGTCCTCGACGTGCGCGGGCACGAGCTGTTCGCGTACGGCGACGTCGTCGAGGTCTCGCCGCGATACCTCTCGGCGCCGCCCCTCAACGACACGGAGACCCCGCCGGCGCGCGCGCGGTTCTCCACCACGCTCACGATGCCGACGGCCATCCTGCGCTCCCCCGCGCCGGACGACGACGCGCACGCCGAGGTCGCGGACGACGAGCTCGTGTGGGGGGACGCGACGATCGAGCCCACGCCGCCCCGGAGCTTTCCGCTCGGCCTCCGGGTGATGCCGACCTCGCCGCCGCGCCCGGCGCTGAGGCCGCTGCGGCCCCGTCAGCAGTCGGGCATCGACTTCCGCACGACGACGGACCTGGATGACGCGCCGACGATCGTGAGCGGGACGCCCGACTTCGACGACGTCCTTTGACGTCTGCCGCTCGGGACGGTCAGCCGTCGCGGAGCGGGCGACCCTGCGCGTCGGTCACCTTGCCCGTCAGCATCATGATGCCGTCGATGAGCGGCCAAAGCGCGCCGGCGCCGCACGTCAGCCACGTCACCGCGATCTGCGCGATCGCGATGCCCATGTGGCCCGTGTAGAAGCGTCCGGCGCCGAAGGTGCCGAGGAAGATTTGCAGGAGGCCGGCGACCATCTTCTGCTTGTCCGAGTACGGCATACCGGTCATCGGCTCGATGCCGTAAGGCGCGTTCGGCGAGGCCATCGGCATGCCCGGCATGCCGGGCATCGCACCGGGCGGCGGGCCGTAGCCTGCCGGGGCGCCGTAGCCGGGCGGCGGGCCATAGCCGGCCGGCGCACCGGGCGGCGGGCCGTAGCCAGCGGGCGCGTTCGGCGGAGGGCCATACCCGTACGGCGAGCCGCCGGGAGGAGGAGGGGGGTAGCCACCACCCGGAGGCGGCGGAGGCGGCGGCGGATATCCCTGTCCCTGCATGACGTGTGGCTCCTGGCGAGGGTGTCGAGGCTGCCGACGAAGGTATCCGCTTTGTCGGTGCCGCGCTACACGGGCCGCGCGCGCCGCGAGACGCCGGATTCCGCGGCGATCAGCACGAGGTCCGCGCGGCCGACGAAGAGACCCGTCTCGACGACGCCGGGCACGGCACGGAGCCGTCGATCGAGCGCGGCCGCGTCGTCGATGGGGCCCACCGCGAGATCGTAGACCAGGTTGCCGGCGTCGGTGATCCACGGCGCACCGTCCCCGCCGGGCCGAGGGCGCAGCTTCGGCTCGCCGAGCTGCGCGAGGAGGCGACGGGTCTGCAGGTGCGCGAAGCGGAGGACCTCGAGCGGCACCGCCCACTTCTCGCCCAGGCGCCGTGACATCTTCGTGTGATCGACGATGATGACGTTCCGCTTGGACGCGTAGTTCACCATCTTCTCGCGCGTCTGCGCGCCGCCGCCGCCTTTGATGAGGTCGAGCGCGTCGTCGACCTCGTCGGCGCCGTCGACGGTGACGTCGATCTCCCACGGGCCGTCATCGGCGGTCAGCGGGATGCCGAGCGCTTCGGCTTGCCTGCGGGAGCCCTCCGACGTCGGAACGCCGACGAGCTTGCGGCCCGCGCGCACGAGCGCGCCTACCTCGTCGATGAAGAGCTTCGCCGTCGAGCCGGACCCGAGGCCAACGGTCCCGCGCTCCGGGAGCTCGGCGAGGGCGGCCCGCGCGGCCGCGCGCTTGGCGTCGTCGATCGACATGTACGCCTTCTTAGAGGAACGGCAGACGAGGGCAACCGCCGTCTTGCCGCGCGGCAACGACGCGGGGACTGGGGGTATTCGCCCGAACCGAGCCCGGTCCACCCGTGTCGTGATGATGCGGGGCAATTTGTCCGATTCCGCTGGTAAACGGTTAAGATTTCTTTACGTTAGAGGAAGATGGGCCGCCGCGTATTGCTGGACCGATGCCCAGCGCCGGTCGTGATCACGCTCGCGGGCCTGCTCGGCGCGGTGATTTTTCTGAAGCTGTTCGGCCTGGGCTACGCGCTCGGGACGAGTGATTTCTGGACGTACCCCGCGGGAGACGCCGAGATGGCGCTCAAGGGCTGGCGCTACTACGTCCACGACGGCTGGCACTGGCCGCTCGGAACGACCGTTCGCGCGAACGCGCCGGAGGGCGTCAATATCCTCTTTTTCGACGCCATCCCGCTCGTCGCGATGGCGGGCAAGCTCGCGGTGCCGCTCGTCGGGACCGAATGGCACCCGTACGGCGCCTGGCATTTCGCCGTCTACGTGCTCCAAGGGGTCCTCGGCGCGTGCCTCGCGCGGACGCTCGGCGTGCGCAGCCTCTTGGGCGGCCTTGGTGCGGCCGCGCTCTGCCTCTCGACGACCGCGTTTCTGCTTCGCTTCTACCACGTCGATCTCGACGCCCACTTCCTCCTCCTCTGGGCGCTCGTCGTCTACGCGCGCGGGACCGGGCCGGCCGCAGCGAAGATTGGCCGCGAGTGGGCGCTCGTCCTCGTCCTCGCGCTCCTCGTGCAGCCGTACCTCGCGGCGATGGCGTCCCTCATCGCCGCCGCAGCGCATGCGCGGCTCTTCGCGTCGGACCGTCGCGCCGCCGTGCGCTCGGCGGCGATCGCGGCGGCGAGCGTGGCCGCCGCCTGGTTCGCGGTCGGCTACGAGCTGCGCACGCCGACGCCCGCTGAGGCCGCCGAGTTCGGCCACGCGTCGCTCAACGTCGCGTCGACGGTGCTGCCGTACTTCAGCGCCCTCGCCCCGCAGCTCCCCTCGCCTTCCGTGCAGGACGCGACGGGCGGCCAATGGGATGGGCACAACTTCCTCGGCGCGGGCGTGCTCGTCCTCGCGCTCGTCGCGCTCACCGCGGGGCGACGGGAGCTCGGCGCGATCGCGCGCCGCCACAAAGCGCTGGCCTTCACGATGGCGCTCCTCTTCGTCTACGCGATGGGAACGACCTGGTACGTCGGGCAGCGCGCGCTCGTGCACGTGCCGATCGACTGGCTGCCGCGCGGCGCGCTGACGCTCCGCGCGACGGGGCGCTTCTTCTGGCCCGTCGGCTACGCCATCGCGCTCGGCGCGCTCGCGGTCGTCGTGCAGAGGTTCGGCCGGCGCGGCACGGTCCTCGTCGCTGTAATGGCGACCCTGCAGCTCGTCGACGCGTCGGCGACGTGGCCGGTCATCCGCGAGAACGTGACGCGGGCGTGGACGCGCCACGCGGACTGGGACACGTGGCAGCCGCTCGTCGCGTCGTACAAACGGCTCGAGCTCTACCCGTCCTGGTACTGCTGGTCGGAGGACCCCGGCGAGCGCGTGCTCGGACAGGTGCGCGAGATCGAGCATATGGCCGCGGCCGCCGGTCTCACGACGGCGCACGCTCGAACCGGGCGCGTCGTGACCGACTGCGCGCGGGGCCGCGCCGATCTGGGCGCGCTCACCCGGGGCGGGCTCGACGCCGAGACGCTCTACGTCTTCATGCGCCCGGCGCACCGCGAGGAGATCGTCGACGCGATGGGCGCCGAGCGATGCGCCGATTTCGGCGGCGGCTGGGTCTGCTCCGCCGAGCGGCCCGTCGTCACGCGTCGCGAGGTCTCGTCGCTCTGACGC
>JAYVXL010000447.1:0-5604 GCA_043785185.1 Myxococcales bacterium | reverse complement strand
CCACGTATTTCCACGGCGCCGGCGGACCCATGCGAAGCTTCTCTGCGCCATGAGCCAGTACAACCCCTACGCCGCGCCGCAAGCAGGTCCTCCGAATCCGACGGGTCTCGCCGCGCCGCAAGGCATGGGGCCCCAGCCTTGGGAGATCGGCGAGGTGCTCGGACACGCGTGGAACGTGTTCAAGCCGAACTGGGCGACGCTCGTCTTTTCGTACCTGCTCAACCTGATCCTCGGCAGTGTTCCGAGCTTCATCCCCGCCATCCTCATCGCGACGTCGGTGCTCGACGCAAACTCGACGGAGTACTGGATCGTCTACTCGATCTGCACGATCGCGGGCCTCGCGGTGACGACCTTCTTCATGGCCGGCCTGATCAAGGTCTGGCTCGCGGCGGCGCGGCAGCAGAGCCCGCAGTTCGGCGATCTGTTTGCCGGCGGCGCGCGCTTCTTGCCGCTGCTCGCGTCCACGCTCCTCGTCTACGTTCTGGCGATCGTCGGCTTCCTCTTTTTGATCGTGCCGGGGGTCATCGTCCTTCTGGGGTTGTCCCTCGCGTCGTTTTACGTCGTCGACCAAGGCATGGACCCGATCGCGGCGATGAAGGCGAGCTGGTCCGCCACGAGCGGGCAGAAGGGCAAGCTCTTTCTCTTCGGGCTCGTCGGCGCCCTGCTCATCCTCGGCGGCTGCGTCGCCTGCTACCTCGGCCTCTTCGTCGCCTTTCCGCTCCTCATGGTCGGATACGCGACGATCTATCTGCGCCTGTCCGGCCAGTGGGGCGGCGGCATGGGCGCCCCGGGCGGCATGTACGGGCCGGCAGGCGGCGGCGGATACGGGCCTCCGCCCGGCGGGTACGGACCGCCCGGCGGCGGCGGGTACGGACCGCCCGGCGGCGGCGGCGGATTCGGACCTCCGCCAGGCGGCGGGTACGGGCCGCCGGCGGGCGGCGGCGGATACGGACCGCCCGGCGGCGGCGGCGAATACGGACCGCCGACGGGCGGCGGCGGGTACGGGCCGCCCGGTGGCGCTACTAAGTAGAGGCGACGCGAGACGCGGAGGGCGTCAGTGCCCCGGAACGGCGGGTCGCGCCTGAGCTGTCGCCGTCACGCTCGCGCTCGGCGCGGCCGCGGCGGCGGCGGGCGGCGGATCGCTCGGGCGCGTCGCCCACCAGATTCCGGCGAGCGCGAAGAGGGCGGCGCCGAGGGCGGGCAGCCACATCGGGGTCTTCGGCTCGTCCAGCGGGGTCGAATGTTCGCTCATGGCGGGACTATGGGCCTGAACATGGGCGCTTCTGTCAAGCGGCCTTCTCGCGGGGACGCGCTATCATCTTGATGTGACGTCCAAGATGCTTCTTCGCGGCCCCGTCGCCGCGCTCTTCATGGCCACCGGCTTCACGGCGGCGCTGGCCGGCGCGGCCGGGTCTGCTCCCCCTCCCCTCCCCGAGCTCCCGGGGCCGAACGCGCCGCCGCCTGCGACGGTGCCACGCTCCGGAGCAACGCCTTCGCCGGCCTCGGTCGGCGACGCCGGGGCGCTGGCCGACCGGACCAAACGCGGCGTCGTCACCGTCGAGCGCGACGGGCACGGCATCGGCGTCGGTACCGTGCTCGCCAACGACGGGCGCGTGCTCACCTCGCTCCTTTCGCTCGGCGCGAGCGACCTCGCCGACATTCGCTACGCCGACGGCCACGTCGTGCGCAGCAGGATCGGCCACCGCGACGCCACGTGGGATCTCGCGCTCCTGGTCCCGCTCTCCGGCCGCTGGCTCGACGGCCTGGTGGCGAGCGAGGCGGACCCCGCCGGCCTCGAGCTGCGGCTCCTGTCGCCGCGCGCGCCGAAGGGCGCGCTGACGACGACCCTGAAGGGGCGCACCGACGTGCACTCCAAGAGCGGCGAGCCCATCGCGGCGGCGCTCGACGTCGACACGAAGGGCGCGCCGCCGGGCGCGCCGATCGTCGACGCATCAGGCAGCGTCGTCGGCGTCGTCATCCACGCGTGCCGCGCCACCGACGCGGCGACGTGCGTGCCGACGATGGTGGGCGCGCCCGTGCACGCGCTCCGCGACTTCCTCGTGCGAACACCGCTGAACGCCGTGCCGCCGGCGCCGTGGCTCGGCATCGTCGGCGCGCCGGACACGTCCGGCAACGTCCGCGGCGTGCGCGTCGTGCAGATCGCCCCGCAGAGCCCCGCCGAGAAGGGCGGCCTCAAGACCAACGCCGCCGACCGGAACGGCTCCGACCTCATCGCCGCGGTGGACGGCCAGCCCGTCGAGACGCCGGAGGGCCTGGCCGAGGTGATCGGCAAGCACGCCGTCGGCGAGAGCGTGAAGCTGCTCGTCTTCGGAAGCGAGAAGTTCCGCGAGGTGATCGTCGTCCTCCGCGCCGCGCCTTAGGAGCCTGCCCGGAAACTTCGTTTCCAAGCGGGCTCCGTCGGTGACGGGTCAGGTGGGGTCTTTCGACCCCCTCGCTCGCGAAGCGAGCGAGCCTCCCCCAATCGCCTTTGGCGAGCCGTGCGTCGCACGGCATTTGGCCGAGGGCGAGAGTGTCCGGAGGTGGCTAGCCGGGCGAGGCGGGTCGCGGCCACCTGCGACGAATTTTCGCGGCTTTTTTCACGGTTGACTTCCATCCGCTAACCGAGAAGATTGTTCGTACTTGCGCGACTTTCCCGCGCGCAGGCTCGAGGAGCTCCGTGGCGCTACGAATTGAGGTTGCCGGCGAAACCAACGTCGGCATGAAGCGCAACCACAACGAGGACAACTTCTCGATCCTCGAGGAGAGCGGCCTGTACATCGTCGCCGACGGCATGGGCGGTCACGCGTCCGGTGAAGTCGCGAGCAAGATGGCGGTGGACGCGCTGAAGGACTTCTTCGCGGCGACCGCGCAGGATCCCGAGCGCACGTGGCCGTACAAGATGGATCGGTCGAAGGGCTACGAAGAGAACCGCCTCATCACCGGCATCAAGCTCGCGAACCTTCGCATCTACGAGAGCGCGCAGCGCGACGCGCGGCAGCGCGGGATGGGGACGACGATCGTGTCGATGTTCGCCGTCGAGGACGGCGTGTACGTCGCGCACGTGGGCGACAGCCGCGTCTACCGCGTCCGCGACGGCAAGATCGAGCAGCTCACCGAGGATCACTCGCTGCTCAACGACTACATCAAGATGAAGCGCCTCACCGCCGAGGAGATCGCGAACTTCCCGCACAAGAACGTCATCGTGCGCGCGCTGGGCATGAAGGACACGGTCAAGGTCGACACGCGCTACGAGCAGCCGCGCGCGGGCGACGTGTACCTGCTCTGCTCGGACGGGCTCTCCGGCCCGGTGACCGACGACGAGATGCTCGAGATCTGTACGACGGTCCCCGACTTGAAGGGCGCGGCCGCGAAGATGATCGAGTACGCGAACAAGGCGGGCGGGCCGGACAACATCACTGTGGTGCTGGCGCGCTGGGTCCAGTAGCTCCGGGTGACCGGGTGACCGGGCGCGCCCGACGCGATCGTCGCTGAATCGACCCACGCGCGGCGCGGAGGCATGACTTCCGGCACTTGCGAAGCGGCGGAACGACCCTAGAGTTTAGCGCGTTATCGCTGCCGTAGGAGTCCTTCGCCTTGCCTCCAAGTCCGTCGTCGTCCCCGCTGCATCACGCCGCCTTCCGTGCCCTCTGGATCGCGTCGATCTTCTCGTACGTGGGGACGTGGGTGCAGGACGTCGGCGAGAGCTGGCTCATGATGTCGCTCACGCAGAGCCCGCTGCCGGTGGCGCTCTTGTCGACGTGCACGACGCTGCCGGCGTTCGCGCTGACGCTCCCCGCCGGCGTGCTCGCCGACCGCGTCGACCGCCGCCGCCTGCTCATCGTCGCGCAGGCGTGGCTCGCGCTCGTGGCGCTCGCGCTCGCCGTGTGGACGTGGGCGGGGCTCGCGTCGCCGGCGGCGCTGCTCGTCGCGAGCGCCGCGCTCGGCGTCGGCACGGCGCTGACGACGCCGCCGTGGCAGTCGCTCCTGCCGGACTTGGTGCCGCGCACGCAGGTGGCCGACGCGGTGACGATGAACTCGGTCGCGTTCAACCTCGCGCGCGTCGCAGGGCCCGCGCTCGGCGGCGTGCTCCTCGCCTCCCTCGGGGCGGGGACGGCGTTCTTCGTGAACGCCGTGAGCTTCCTCGCGGTCATCGGCGTGCTCCGCTCGTACGGGCAGGTCCGCCGCGCGTCGGAGCGCGCGGAGAGGGTGCGGCGCGTCGAGCCGCTGCGCGCCGCCGTCCTCGCGGCGTTTCACGAGGTGCGGCGCTCGCGCGAGCTGTCGCGCTGCTACGTCGCGGTGGCCGCGTTCGGCTTCGCGACCTCGGGTGTGACGGCGCTCCTCCCCAGCTTCGCGAAGCACGCGCTCGGCACCGACGCGCGCGGGTACGGCGTGCTCATCGGCGGGCTCGGCGTCGGCGCGGTCTTGGCGGCGTTCGGGCTGCGCCGTCTTCGCGCCGCGGTCCACGCGCGGACGCTCGTGGCGTGCGCGATGGCGACGTACGGCGTGTGCGTCCTCGCGCTCAGCCGGACGCACTCGCTCGCCGTCGCGGCGCTGCTGCTCGTTCCCGCCGGCGTCGGCTGGCTCTCCTCGTTCACGACGATGAACGCGCTCGTTCAGCTGAACTCGAGCGCCTGGGTGAAGTCGCGCGTCCTCGCGCTCTACCAGGTCGCCTTCCTCGCGGCGTGGTCGATCGGCGCAACGGCGGCGGGCGCCATCGCGACCACCGCGGGCATCGCGGGCAGCGTCACGAGCTTCGCGCTCTTTGCGCTGTGCGCGGCGGCGCTCACCGCGCGGATGGGGCTGCCGGCGTACGATACGAGCGCCCGCGGCGAAGACGCGAACGCGGCCGCGGGCACGATCTCCACGCCCCCGCCCGCCAGCGCGCGCGTGGGGTGATCGCGCCCGCCGTCACGGGCAGGTGCCGGGGCCTACCGATCGATCTGAAAGAAAGCGGCGCTCGTGTCGGTCAGTGCGCCGTGAACCCCATCGGCCCGAGCGCGAAGTAGGCGATCGCGATCACGACGAGCATGGCGACCGCCACGAGCCCGTAGTTGATCCGCGACTGCGAGGTGCTCCAGCCGTCCGCGTAAAACTTCCCCTTCGACCGCGTGCGGATCTTCCTCTGCACGCCGCGAAGGAGATCGGGCTGCGGGCCGCTCTCGGCGCCTTCGTCCGGGGCGCGCTTGAGGAGCGCGCGGATGGCGTCGTCGTCCTTCGAGTCGCGGTCCTCGGCCTTCTCCACGTCGTCGCCGCTCATCCGATCTTCTCCCCCAGCCGCTTCTCCACGAGCTCGCGGAGCATCGCGCGCGCGCGGTGGATCCTGCTTTTCACTGTACCCGCCGCGAGGCCGGTGATCTCTTCGATCTCTTCGTAGCTCAGCTCCTCGACGTCGCGCAGGACGAGACACTCGCGGAAGCTCTCCTCGATCTCGAGGATCGCCTGCTGCACGATGTGCTCGACTTGGCGGCCGGCGAGCGCCTCGTCGGGCCGCTCGACCTGCCCGACGTTCGCGCGGCGCGCCTCGCCGAGCGGGACGCGCTCGGCCACGAGCTCGAGCTCCTGCTGATCGTCGGTGTGGCGCACGCGCAGGTACTTGGTGCGGTT
>JAYVXL010000446.1:0-5607 GCA_043785185.1 Myxococcales bacterium | reverse complement strand
GCTGCCCATTGCCCTCGACACCGGCAATGCCGAGGATTTCGCCGGCGCTGACCTCGAGCGTCACCGAGGCGAGAGCAGGTCCTTCATCGTCGGCAAGGGTCGATAGCTCGTTCAGGCTGACCACCGCAGTGCTGGATCGGTTGCCGTGATCGGTGATGATCGCTATTTCCTTGACCCCGACAATGGCGCTGACATCGTCGGAATCGAGGCCCTGCGCGCCCGCGCCGATAATCATTTCGGCAATCTGGGCGGGCTCGAGTCCCGCCGTCGGCAGGGTCGCCGCGATCAGCTTGCCGCCGCGCAGCACCGTGACGGTGTCGGCGACCGCCAGGACTTCGCGGATCTTGTGAAGGATGAGGATCACGGTGACGCCGCGGCCCTTAAGAGCCCTGACCCGGGCAAAAAGCTGTTCCGTTCCGGACGGCGACAGCACCGCCGTTGGCTCGTCGAGGATGAGCACGCGCGCGTCGCGGTAGAGCGCGCGCGCGATCTCGAGGCGCTGGCGATCGCCGACGCCGAGCGACTCGACCTTCGCGTCGAGCGGCAGCGTCGTGCCCAGCTCGGCGGCGATGGCCTGCACCTTCGCGCGCGCGACGCCGAGGTCGAGTCGGCCGTTCTTCGTCGGCTCGACGCCGAGCACCACGTTCTCGAGCGCGGTGAACGGCTCGATGAGCGCGAAGTGCTGTTGCACCATCCCGATGCCGCGGCGAATGGCCTCGGCGGCGGTGTGCGGCGTCATCCTCTGCCGGTCGATGCGCACTTCGCCGGAGTCCGGCGTGAGGATGCCCGCCGCCATCTTGAGGAGCGTGCTCTTGCCGGCGCCGTTCTCGCCGACGACCGCGTGGACGCGCCCCGGGAGCAGCTCGAGGTTCGCCGACTGCACCGCGAGGAGCGAGCCGAAGCGCTTTTCGAGCTCTACGAGGCGAAGCATCGGAGGAGCGCGAAATTACCATCAAAAGGGCCGAGGTTCGGAAAAGCTGCTAGCCTTTCGGTATGGCGATCGTCGGCGGATCGCTCGCCCGCATGCGGGCGGCGCGTGGCGTGGTGAGGGGCGTCGCCGCAGCCGCCTCGGCGTCCGCGGCGCTCTTCGCGTGCATCAATTTCGACGGGCTCGACTCGGCGGGGCCCGACGGCGGCCCGCTGCCGACCCCCGACTCGAGCGTCCCCGACACGGCGCCCAGCGGCCCCGTCTGCGAAGCCGGCGTCCAGACCGATCCGTTCAACTGCGGCGGCTGCGGTCATATCTGCCCGCTCCGCGTGAACAGCATCCCGGCGTGCAGCCTTGGCGTCTGCGGCATCAGCTGCAATACGCAGTTCGGAAACTGCGACAAGGTCGACGAGAACGGCTGCGAGGCGCAGCTCTTCGCCGACCCGAAGAACTGCGGCGCGTGCGGCCGTGACTGCGCCGGCGGTGCCTGCACGAACGGGTCCTGCCAACCGGTGACCCTCGCGAGCGGCCAGAGCTATCCGCAGACGCTCGCCGTCGATCAGAGCACCGTCTACTGGGCGTCGCTCTACAGCTATTCCGTCGACAAAGTCGCAAAGGACGGCGGGCCGTTCACGTCGCTGTCGCAGGGCGAGATCTATCCGTCGGGCGTCGCCCTCGACGCGAAGAACCTGTACTGGGTCGATCGCGGCTACGGCACGGGTGACGGCCTCGTGCGCAAGCTTTCGCTCACGGGCGGCGCGCCGACGACGCTCGTGGGCGATCTCAGCACGCACCCGACGGCGATCACGGTGACGGGCGGCGCGGGCGCAGAGATCTACTACGCGACGCTCGGCACCAACGGCCTCGACGGCGAGGTCTGGCGTGTGTCGCCGGACAACGTGCCCGACTCGGGCGCCGGCGCGGTCGTCGCCACCTTGCAGAACAACCCGACGTCCCTCGTCGCCGACGCGACCGGCGTGTACTGGACGAACTACGGCAGCGCCGTCCCGCCCGACGCCGGCCAGAACGGCTCGGTGATGCGCTGCGCCGTCCCGGAATGCCCCGGCGGCCCGGAGGCCGTCGCCACGGGGCAAGCGCACCCGCGCGGCATCGCGCTCGACGCGACCCACGTCTACTTCACCGAGTACGGCACGGGCCAAGGTGACGGCAGCGTCGTCCGAGTGCCACGCGCGTCGACCGGCGGGCTCGACGGCGGCGGCGCGGCGGTGACGACGCTCGCGGGCGGGCTGCTCTACCCCGACGCGGTCGCGGTCGACGCGAAGTACGTCTACTTCACGACGCGCGCGGGCCTGATCCAGCGCGTGCCCCTCGCCGGCGGCGCGCCCGAGACGGTCGCTACGCTCGTCCAGTCGTACGCCACGGCCATCGCCACCGACGAGCGCTTCTTGTACTTCGCTACGCCGGGCGGCGCCGCGGGCGGAACGATCCAGAAGCTCCTGAAGTAGCGCGCGCCCCGCGTGGGCAACGCTCGCGCGCGCACACGCCCGCGAATTGGCGTCTCGTATCCCACCTATCGTGCACGCGCCCGGCGCCCGGCGGCGCGGCCTGCGCGCGGCTGGTATGCTGCCGATGTGGGGTTGCCTCTGTCGACCGCCGGCCCGAAGATGCTTGGTCGCTA
This sequence comes from Myxococcales bacterium, assembly GCA_043785185.1. Lineage (GTDB taxonomy): Bacteria > Myxococcota_A > Polyangia > Polyangiales > Polyangiaceae > JANYHK01. Next base: position 3,040 of record JAYVXL010000446.1, on the reverse strand, counting down.
CGCGCTCTTCGAAGCGTTCGCTTCGGGGGGCATGGCGACGGTCCATCTCGGTCGCGACATGGGCCAGGGGGGGCGCACCGTCGCCATCAAGCGGCTGCACGCGCAGTTCGTGAACGATCCCGAGTTCGTGACGATGTTCCTCGACGAGGCGCGCCTCGCGGCGTGCGTGCGCCACCCCAACGTCGTCGCGATGCTCGACATCGTCACGCTGGGGCGCGAGCCGTTCCTCGTCATGGACTACGTACAGGGTGAGTCGCTCTCGCGCCTCATCCGAAGCACGCGCGATCGCGGAATGCTCGTGCCCGGCCGCATCGTCGCGTCGGTCATGGCGGGCGCGCTGCACGGCCTGCACGCCGCGCACGACGCGCGGAGCGAGACGGGCGAGCTGCTCGGCCTCATCCATCGCGACGTGTCTCCGCACAACGTCCTCGTCGGCGCGGACGGCTACGCCCGCATGGTCGACTTCGGCGTGGCGAAGGCCTCGGGCCGCGAGCAGCACACGCGCGCCGGCCAGCTGAAGGGCAAGCTTTCGTACATGGCGCCGGAGCAGGCGCGGCTGGACGTCGTCAATCGCCAGACGGACATCTACGCGGCGGCGGTCGTGATGTGGGAGGCGCTGACGGGCCAGCGCCTCTACTTCGGCGAAACCGACGGGGCGATCCTCGCGCGCGTCATCGAAGGGCGCGCCGAGCCGCCGAGCCAAGTCGTGCAGGCCGCGTTCCCGAACATCGACGCCGGCGCGCTCTACGAGATCCGCGCGCTCGATCCGGTGGTCATGCGTGGCCTCGCGTTCGATCCGTCGCGGCGCTTCCCGAGCGCCTACGACATGGCGATGGCGATCGAGCAGTCGATTCGCTTCGCGCCGCCGGGCGAGGTCGGCGCGTGGGTGTCGGCGGTGGCGACCGACGCGATGCACCAGCGCGCCCATCGAATCGTGGAGCTCGAGAGCGGCATCGAGGCGCGAGACCGCTACGCCGAGCGTGACTCGGAGACGGGGATCGCGCCCGCCGGCATCCTCTCCGGCGCGTACCCGGTGCAGCAGCACACGGTCGCGATGCACAGCCCCGTGCAGGCCTCGGCGGCGTTCCTCGAGACGCTCACGCTGCAGCAGGCGCCGCCCGACCCCAGCGCGATGCCGCCGCGCGCGCCCGCGCGAGGCCATGGCACGGCCCATACGGGCGTGGACGCGGCGCCGCACGTCCTCGAGCCCGCGCCGGCGCGCCCGCTGCCGCCGCAGGCGAATTTCGACGCGCGCACCGGGATGACGCCGTCGCAGCTCTCGAGCATCTCGGTGTCGACGCCGAGCAGGGTCGTGCCGCCGCCGAAGCCTCCGCGGCGCTGGGGCCTCATCGGCGCCCTCTCGGCGGTCTGCGCGTTCATGCTCGCGGCGGCGCTGATCGTCGGCCTCGCCGCGCTGCGCCGGCATCAGGCGCGCGCGGCGGCCGGGCACCCGCCGCCGCCGTCCACGCTGCTTGCGGCGCCGCCGCCCGCGCCGACAAGCCCGCCGCCGGTCTCGACGACGCCCGCCGCGGACGTGACGCCGCCGGCGCCGCCCGCCACCCTTGCGACGCCGAGCACGACCACCGCCGCGACGCTGCCCGCCCCTCCGACGACGGCCGCGCAGACCGCGGCGGCGCCGAGCCCGCCCGCGCCGAAGCCGCCGCCTGCCCCGCGGACTCCTGCGCCGCCGCCGCGCCGGCCGCAGACCGCGCCGGTGAGCGACGAGTGCAAGCCGCCCTACGTCGTCGACCCCGACGGCGTGCGTCACTACAAAGCGGCGTGCCTCTGACATGAAGCTCTCGCGAACCCTCCGCGGCGCCTCGCCCGTTGCCCTCGCGCTCGCGATGCTAGGCGCGCCGCGCGCCATCTTCGCCGCCCCTCGCGTCGACAAGAAGGCGTGCATCGCCTCGTCCGAGAGCGGGCAGAAGCTGCAGCACGACGGCAAGCTGCGCGCGGCGCGCGAGCAGCTCGCGATCTGCGCGCGGCCGGAGTGCCCGGCCGTCATCCGGCAGGACTGCAACGATTTTCTCAACCAGGTGACCGGCTCGATGCCGTCGGTCGTCATCGCCGCGCGCGACTCGAGCGGCAAGGAGACCTTGAACGTCAAGGTGACCATCGACGGGGAGGTCGCGCTCACGAAGCTCGACGGGAAATCGCTGACGCTCGACCCGGGCGTGCACGCCTTCAAGTACGAGTCGGAGGACGGGCTCTCGGTGCAAGACGAGGTCGGCGTCCGCGAGGGCGAGAAGAACCGCGTCCTTTACGTCTCGTTTCGCAAGAGCGAGCCGGCCGCGACGCCCGCCGCCGCCCCGACGACGCCCGCTCCGGCGGACAGCGCGCCCGCGGCCCACCCGGCCAGCGCGCGCCCAGCTTCGCGCGGCGGCATTCCGACCGGCGCGTACGTGTTCGGGGGCATCGGCCTCGTCGGCGTGGGCCTCGGCACGCTCCTCCTCGTCACCGCCGACAACGACGCGAGCAACTTGCGGAGCACGTGCGCGCCGAGCTGCTCGCACTCCGACGTGAGCGCCGCGCGGAACAAGGCGCTCCTCGGCGACGTCGGCATCGCGGTCGGCGGCGTGGCGCTCGTCGCGGCGGTGTGGATGGTCCTCGCGCGGCCCGCGGCCGACAAGCCCGCGACCACCGGCGCCCTGCGCTTCGGCCTCGCTCCGACACCCGGCGGCGCGGCGGCGGCGGCTTCTGGCATGTTTTAATCATCCTTCGAAGGCCGCGGATTCGGCTCGCGTCGCAGGCACACTCGGCGGGATACTTTGCGCCATGCCGCGCGCGCCGTCTCGAGCCCTCCCGCGCCGCACCGGTGAGGCGCCGTTCGCCGCGGCCGCCGCGGCGCTCGCGCTGGCCGGTGCCGGCGGGATGCTCGCCCAAGCCGCGCTGACGGCGCCGCTCGTCGCCGCGCTCGGCTCGCCGGTTCCGGCCGCGGTGGGGAGCGTGCTCGCGCTCATGCTCGGGGTGGCGCTCGGCGCTGGAGTCGCGCGCGCCTCGCGGCTGCGGTCCATGCTCGGCGCGCGCGCGCCCGGCCTCG
>JAYVXL010000445.1:0-5608 GCA_043785185.1 Myxococcales bacterium | reverse complement strand
CCCCGTCGCTGACGCAGCTGCCGAACGAGCGCACCTGCGCCGCCGCGTCGAGGCCGGCGTCGCAGTCCGAGTTGGAGTTGCAAACGCCGCACGCCCCGGCTTGCCCGTAAGGCAGGGACTGCGAGCCCTGATTCGAGCACGCGATCTGCCACTCGTCGGACGTCGCCGAGAATTGTGCGCGGGTGCTCACGTCCACGGGAGCGCCGCCGACCGCGCCGCACATGTGCTTGCCGGCCCACTTGCAAAAGACGATGGCCTGGCACCAACCGACGTTGACGACCGGCAGCTCGGTTAGCTTAGGGATGGGGCCCGTCGGGTCGAGGTCGCTCAACGAAGCGAGGGCCGGGCATTGCGTGCCGGCGAGGTAGCTGTTTAGCGTCGCGAGGGGCGTGCCGCCGTCGCTCCGGATCTCCTTCATCATCGCGAGGTACTGCGCGTTCGTCACCTCGGTCTCGTCGATGCAGAACGCGGGGCCGAACGCGTTGGGGATCGGAACGCAGCGCGGCCCGCGTTCTGCGTCCGGCGCGTCCGGCGCGTCCGGTCTCGCCGCGTCGGCGGTATCGGCATCGGCGGCATCGGCAGCGTCCTCGGCGTCGCGCGTGCTGGCGTCGACCGGCGGACCGTCGGGGGAGCCTCCATCGTCGGCGGCGTCCGAGTAGCCGACGCCGTCACCGAGCCCGAGGACGAGCCCGCACCCGCTCGCGCCCGCGCCCGCGACGAGCACGAGCGCCGTCCACCTCAAAGACCGAGCCATGCCCAAGGCTAACCCCGATCGAGCGCCGCCACGAGCAGCGGAGCGATGCCGGCCACGTTCTTCGCGCCGACCTTCGCGCTGCCGGGGTGCGAGTCCGTGCCGCGCACCGTCGCGATCGCGCCGGAGGCGAGGATCGCGTCGAGCGACGCTTCGGGCAAGACGAGGTGGCTGGCGATCGCGTGCACCTTCGACGCGCCGGCGTCCATGTACGCGCGCGCCGCCTGCACGAGCGACGAGCCGGTGCGGATCATGTCGTCGTAGATCATGACCTCGCGACCCCGCACGTCGGCGTTCACGCCGGTGACCGAGAGGGCGCCCGTGCCCGAGTCGCGCTTCTTGTAGACGAACGCCGGCTCCACGCCGAGATCGCGCGCGAGGCTCTGCACCCACTTGGCGCGACCGGCGTCGGTGGCGCCGAGGACGAAGGCGACGCCGGCCATCGCGTCCTTCACCGCTTGGGTGACGAGCGGCGCGCCGTAGAGGTGACGCGTCGTCACGGTGTCGCCGAAGTAAAATTCGATGCCGTCGGTGTGAAGGTCGAAGAGGAACACGCGCGTGCCCCCCTCGCAGCCGGGCACCGCGGAGATGAGGCGCGCGCGGCTCTTGGCGGTGACCACCTCGCCCGGCCGCACCGCGCGCTCCATCGTCGCGTAGCCGAAGTACGGCATCACGATCGAGAGCGACCGCGCGCCGGCGTGGGCGACCGCGCACGCGAGGTCGTAGAGCTCGAGCCAGTCGAGGTCGGTGGGGGTGCCGCCGAGGAGCACGACGTCGCGCGCCCACGGGCTGTCGAGGAGGCGCAGGTAGCGCTCGCCGTCGGGGAACGTCTTGCGCTCGATGCGGCCGACCTCGAACTCACCGGCCGCCTGGAAGGACGGCAGCAGGTACTCGTACGAGCGGATCGCGAAGAGGAGCTTCTTGGTGGTCATCGTTCGCCCTCTTCACCGACTTCACCGGCGTCACCGACTTCACGCGCTGCACCCGCTGCACTTGCTGCACCTGCCGCACGCTCGAGCGCAACCTTGAGCACGCGGACGTAGGGGTCGCGCGCGTCGAGCGCGGCGAGCGCTTCCGCGCGCGGGCGCTTGCCGAAGAAGATCGCGCGGAAGGCGCGCTCGAGCAGGGCGATCGACGCATCGGGCACCCCACGGCGGCGCAGGCCGACCTTGTTGAGCGCCCGCACACGCGCGCGATCGCCCTGGACGATCACGAAGGGCGGCACGTCGGCCTCGCACATCGCGCCGGCGGCGACGAACGCGCTCTCGCCGACCTTGACGAACTGCGCCACGCCGGCGAGCCCGCCGAACGTCGCGTGGTCGCCGACGACCGCGTGCCCGGCGAGCTGCACGGCGTTGGCGATGGTGACGTGGTCGCCGACGACCGCGTCGTGCGCGACGTGGCAGCCGGCCATGAGCAGGTTGTGCGACCCGACGCGCGTGCCGCCCGCCTTCGAGCTCAAGTGAATCGTGACGTGCTCGCGGATCTCGTTGTGATCGCCGATCGTGAGGCGCGCCTCCGTCGCGAGCGCGCCGCGCTGCTTGTGTTGCGCGTCGGTGCCGAGGACGGCGAACGGGTAGACGGTGTTCCCCGCGCCGAGCTCCGTCGGGCCCTGCACGACGACGTGCGCGAGGAGGCGCGTCCCCTCCCCGAGCGCGACGCGCGCGCCGACGACGGCGTACGGGCCGATCTCGACGCCGGCCGCGAGCTGCGCCTCGGGGTGCACGATGGCGGTCGGGTGGATCTTCGGCGGGCTCGCCACGGTCAATCCTTCCGATCCACGACGCTGGCGAGCAGCTCGCCCTGCGCGCAGAGCGTGCCCTCGACGGACGCCTCCCCCTTCAGCTTCCACACGTTCGTGCGGTGGTGGAGGACCGTGACCTCGAGGTCGAGCCGGTCGCCCGGCGTCACCGGCCGGCGGAATTTCGCCTTGTCGATGCCCAGAAAATACATGATCGACGACTGCGCATCGAACGGCTCGCTCGCGTACGCGAGGAGGCCGCCGATCTGCGCGAGGGCCTCGAGGATGAGCACGCCCGGCATGATCGGCCGACCGGGGTAGTGGCCGAGGAACCACGGCTCGTTCATGCTCACGCACTTGTGACCGCGAATGCGCTCGTGCGGGGTGACCTCGGTGACGCGATCGACCAGCACGAAGGGCCACCGGTGCGGCAAGATCGTGAGGATGCGGTCGATCTCGATCGTCGTCTTCGTCATGCGAGGGTGCTGCCCTTCTCGAGCCCCCGGTACAGGCGCGCGAGCGCGCGGAAGAAGCGGGCGCGCGGGACTGCCGGGTATCCTGCCACGACCGCTCCCGCCGGTACATCGCCGATGACGCCGCTCTTGGCGGCGAGGCGCGCGCCGGCGCCGACCGTCACGTGATCCGCGACGCCGACCTGACCGCCGACGAGCACGCCCGCGCCGAGCGTGACCGAGCCGGCGAAGCCGGATTGCGCGGCGACGATGCAGCCCTCGCCGACGTCGCAGTTGTGGCCGACGTGGACCTGCGCGTCGAGCTTGGCGCCGCGGCGGATGCGCGTCGGCGCGAGCGTGCCGGCGTCGATCGTCGTGAGCGGGCCGATGACCGCGTCGTCCTCGATGACGACGCCGCCGAGCTGCGGCACCGCGCGCACCTCGCCGCGCGGGCCCGTCGCCCAGCCGAAGCCCGGCCGGCCGATGACCGCGTTGTGGCCGACGCGCACGCGCGCGCCCAGGACGACGCCCGGCTCGAGGACGACGTTGCGCCCGATCACGCACCCCTCGCCGCAGACGGGCGGCGGCAGCTCGGTCACCGCGAGATCGAGCAGCGACGCGAGCGCCCAGACCGCGTGCGGGTGGGTCCAGCTCGCGACCTCTTCCGCGCGCGGGTCTCGCGCGATCGCGAGATCGACGAGCACACACGCGCCGCGCGCGCGCGCCTCCGCGGCGAGGCCCACGTATTTCAGGGCGAGCAGCGGGGCGAGATCGCCCGGGCCGGCCTCCCCGATCGGGGCGAGCCGTCCGACGACGGTGTTTTCCCCGGAAAAGCCGCCGCTCGCGCGCCCCGCGCCGCGCCGTAGGTCCCCGCCGATGCGGGAGACGAGCTCGCCGAGCGCCGTGGGCTGGGCGAGCGCGACGGTCACTTCTTGGGGGCCGTCGGCACGGCCGGGGTCGGGCCCGGCGCCGGCGCCGCGCCGCCGTTGACCATCTGGATGCAGCGGTCGGTGAGATCGAGGTCCGTCCGCACGAACGCGACGGTCGCCTTGTCGAGGATGACGTCGAACCCCTCGGTCGAGGCGAGGCGCTTGATGATGCCCATCACCTTTTCGAAGATGGGATCGGTCATCTCCTTCTGCTTCTTCTCGAGCTCCTTATTGTACTCGAGGAAGACCTGCTGCAGCTCGACCATTTGCTTCTGCCACTCGTCGATCCGCTTCTGCAGGGCCTCTTTGCTGAGGACCTTCGACTGGCGGTCGATGTCCTCCTTCTGCTTGGCCATGTCGGTCTGCTTCTTGTTGAGCTCCTGCTGGCGCGAGTCGAAGAGCTTCTTCAGCGTGGCTTGAGCCCGTAGGCCGTCTTCGGTCTGCATGACGGCGCGCTGCACGTCCACGACGGCGATCTTCTGCTCGGCGGCCTGGGCGGAGGGTGCCCAAAGGAGAAGCGCGAGCAGAGGCCCCAAGAGGAGCGGCGCGAAGACGAGGCGAAGCGAATGGTTCATGGGAGTAGGGAGGTAGCCAAAGCGGTGCCAAGGGTCAAACCCGAAGGACAGAAGGATGCCCGGGACGGCCCCCTGATCGCGGAGACGGGTAAACGCTGGTTTACACCTCACCCCGGCAGCTTCGTCGCACGTCCATGCCTCGAACGCCCCACCGGGAAGGGCGGTCGCAGCCACCTGGCGCCGATTTCTGCGGTCCGCACGTTCCAATGGCGCGCTGGCACGCGACGTGGATACTTCCTGACCCGGAGGCTACGCATGGCGACCGCTTGGAGCCGTTTTTCGATCGTCATCGGGGCCTTGGCCGCGGTGGGTTCCGTCGTTTGGAGCGGGTGCGCCACGGGCGATGACCGCTACTACTGCGACAGCGCGGGCTGCTACAGCTGCGACGCCTACGGGTGCCGCGACGTGCCCGCGCCCACCGCCACTCCGTGCACCGGCACGTCGAACTGCGGCGCCGGCCAGGTCTGCACGAGCGGCGGCTGCGCCACGACGTGCGGGTCGAGCAGCGACTGCCCGAAGGGGACCGTGTGCACGGCGAACCTGTGCGTCGCCCCGGGCGGCGTGCCGCCGACGCCCAAGCAGTGCACGACCACCGCCGAGTGCAAGCCCGGCGAGCAGTGCCTGAACAACACCTGCGTGGCCGGCGCGACGGTCGACGGCGGGAGCGACGGCTCGAGGAGCGACGGCGGCATCGACGCGACGCCGCCCGACGCCGCGCCGCAGTGCACCAAGGGCGCCGACTGCCCGACGGGCCAAGCCTGCGTCGCAGGAAAGTGCACGACGTGCGGCGGCGCCGCCGGCCCGTGCGCCTGCACCGCAACGACCGACTGCACGGGCACCGACGTCTGCGTCGGCGGCCTCTGCACGAAGGCCAGCGACGCGTGCAAGTTCGACAGCGACTGCGCCGCTGGGCAGGTCTGCATCGACGGCAAATGCGAGGCGAGCTGCGCTAGCGTGACGTGCGCCGCGGGCTACACGTGCATCAAGGGCGGCTGCAGCCCCAACCCGACGGGCACGAGCTGCACGTCGAACGCGCAGTGCTCCGCGCCCACGCCGCTTTGCGTCGCGGGCCAGTGCTCCGCCGCGTGCGCGAACGACACCCAGTGCGCCAAGGGCCAGTACTGCGACAACGGCGCGTGCGTCCCCGACACGCGCCCGAC
>JAYVXL010000444.1:0-5608 GCA_043785185.1 Myxococcales bacterium | reverse complement strand
GCGCGCACACCAAGAGCGTGCCGTACCCGTCACCGGACTTCCGCTTCGACGGCGTCGTCGTGGGCTCGGGTGATCTCCTGTTCCCGCTGCGGCGCGTGCAGACGTACGAGAACAACCTGGCGGTCCTCCGCGACCAGGAGCTGCAGGTTCACGTCGACGCCGGGCAGGACCCGGGGCAACTCGACTTCATCGCGCCCACGAACTACCCCGCCAACGGCCACACGATCGGCTTCTCGAACAATCGGCTCGCGGTCTACCGCAACAACGCCGGCGTTGGCACGTTCAGCTTCGACTTGCAGCCCGGCACGACGGGCGCGTCGAACACCGGCGATCAGCCGCTACCGGACATGGGCACTCCCGGCGCGTCGACGTTCGCGCAGACGGCGGACGGCGCCATCTACTGGCAGACGGCGATCCGTAAGCCCCTGGTCCCGAACGAACCGCAGCACATCAGCGGCGTGCGCCTCGCGCTCGCGCTCGACGGCGGCAGCACGTTCTCGGCGGCGTCACGGGCGGACGTCGAGCTCTACGCCGACCCCGGGCAGCCGGAGAATGGCGGGCTGCCCATCCCCAACCCGTACGTCGGCCCCGTCGCGCCGATGGGGAACGGCGCGGCGCTCGTCCTCGCGGCCGCGCGCGAGAACCCGAGCCAGACGAGCGTGCAGCTCGTGACGCGTAGCGGCGGCACGATGCAGCTCGCGCCGGGCAAGCGATTCCTCCTCGCCGGTCGCGCCGATCAAATCGCCGCGGCCGGCACCGACGGCTTCGGGTACGTGGTCAACCCCGACACCTCCGAAACGATGACCGTCCACATCTTCTCGGCGAGCTGCCCATGAGAATCGTCTCCCTGCTCGGTGCGTCTCTCTTGTTCGCCACCGGCCTCGCGCGCGCCGCCGACGGTCCGCCCGCGAGCCCGACACCGCCGCCGAGCGCGACGCCCGCGCCGCCCGCACCGCCCTCACCCGAAGCGCTCGCCGACGCCGCGCGCCAGAGCGATCTGGCGCGCGCGGCGCTCAAGGCCAAGCGCCCCGCGCAGGCCGCGCACCTCTTCGAGGCGGCCGCCGCGCTCGGGCGTCAGCCCGCCGCGAGCTACGCCGCGGGGCTCGCGTGGGAGGTCGCCGATCGGCCCGAGCGCGCCGCCGACGCGTTCGCGCGCGCGCTCGCGCCCGCGCCCGGCACCGACGCGCTCGGCCCCGCCGAGGCCGCGCAGGCCAAAGACCGCCTCGACACGCTCGAGCGCTCGCTCGGCGCGCTCGACGTGAAGGCGCCCGCGGGCTGGACGGTGCAGCTCGACGCCGGCACCGAGGCCGCCGCGCCCGCGCGCCTGCACGGCGTCGGCGGCGTGCACGCGCTCGCGGTCTCCTCGCCGGACCGGCCCATCGCGCGGCGCGACGTGCGCCTCGAGGTCGGCAAGGTGACCGCGCTCGCGCTCAAGGACGAGCCCGCGCCAAAGGCGCCGGCCGAGGGCGCGGGCCATGCGCCCGCCCCGCCGGTCGCGCCGACGGCGGCAGCGCCTCTGCCGCGCGCGAGCGTCACAGTGAACGACGCCGCGCCGAGCGGCCAGGTCCGCACGGCGATCGGCTTCACGGCCATGGGGCTCGGCGTCGCGGGGCTCGGCGCCGCGGCCCTGCTCGGGCTGCAGACGATCGACGCGCGCAACGCGTTCAACGCGGCCCCTTCACGCCCGCTCTACGATCACGAGCAGGCGCTGCAGACGTGGACGAACGCGGCGCTCATCGGCGGCGCCGTGCTCACCGTCGCGGGCGTCGTGCTCGTGGTGTGGCCGGTCGGCGGCGGCGACGCGAAGGTCGGCCTCGCGCCGGCGCCGGGCGGCGGCGCGCTCGTCGGCAGGTTCTAGCTTCGGAGGGCGCCCTTCACTTCGGCGGCGCAGGCACGACGAAGAGCCGCGCGCCGAGGCCGTCGAGCACGTACGCGTTGCCCGCGTCGTCGGCGACGGTGTTGCGCGTGCCCTCGGCGGTCGCGGCGGTCGCGACGAGGGCGAGCTGCCCCTTGTCGTCCAGCTTGACGACGCTGAGCTTGCCGGCCTTGCCGGAGGCCGCGTAGACGTAGCCGAGCCCCGCCAGGTAGTCGATGTTGTCGACCCCGGCGCCGGTGTCGAGCTTGCCCAGCAGCGCGCCGTCGTGGCCCGCGTCGAGGACCTGCAGGTGGTCGGTGCAGGCGACGACGATGAAGTTGCGCGTCACGTCCACGACGAGGCCGCGCGGCCCTTCGGTGCCGCAACCGGGCGCGTACGTCGCCTTGATGGCGCGCGTCTTGAGATCGATCGCGAGCGTCTTGTCCTTGTCCTCGACGTTCGTGAAAAAGAGGCCGCGCGTCTCGTCGATCGCGTAGCCCTCGGGGTCGCCGTCGATCTTGACCATCGCCTTGACCTTCAACGTGTCGGGCTTGGACGCGTCGAGGACCGTGAGCGAGTGGTCGCGCGGCGTCGTGACCCAGACCTCCTTCGTGGACGGGACGTACGTGACGCCGTCGGGCGACGAGGCGAGCTTCAGGCACTTGCCGAGCTTCATCGTCTTCGCGTCGACCGCGCAGACCTCGCTCGTCGCGCGGTTGCCGATGAACGCGAACGCGTCGCTGACGCCCGCCGAGCTCGGCCCGACGAGGCGCTTCTTGCCGCGCACGTCGCGCTCCGCGGTCTTGAAGCCCTCGACGCGCGTGAAGGTGCCCGTCGCGACGTCGAAGACGTCCGCCGTGCCGGTGTCGCCGACGGGCACCCAGACGCGGCCGCGCGGGCGATCCGCGGTGAGGTAATCGACCATGACGGGCGCGGTCGCGCCGGGGAGCGGGATCGCTTTTGCGGTGAGCTGCGCCGGGCCGGCGGGCGCGGCCGGCGTGGGGGCGGGCGGCGGCGGCGCTGCGACCGGCGCGGGCTCGGCGGTCGCCGGCATGGGCGGCGGGGGCGCGACGACCGGCGGCGCGGCGGGCGTCTCACCGCCGCACGCGGCGCCGCCGAGGCTGAGGCCGAGCAGACCGACGAGGGCGGCGAAGGGGTGAACGCGAGAGAGCGCGGGCGCGCGGAGGCCGAGATTCATGGCCCGCTTCTACCCCGAAGCGCCGGGCCGCCGGGAGACATTTACGCACGCGGCCGAGTTGCACGTCGCGACGGCGCGGAATCGAAGGCGTCCGACGCGACCGGCGGCGCGCCCGCGGGCTGGACGGCGACCCTCGACCAGCTCGGCGAGGTGGTGGCGACGCTCGACTGACAGAGGTGAGGTAGGTTCGGACGCGTGGACCACGATGCTCCGATGCGCGAGGCGATCGCCCTCGCCGAGAGGGCGCGCGGCGCGACGGGCGACAACCCTTGGGTGGGCAGCGTGATCACGCTGGACGGCGCGATCGTGGCGCGCGGCTACACCCGCGGGCCGGGTGAGGACCACGCGGAGATCGGCGCGCTGCGCGAGGCGCGCGAGGCGGGCGTCCCGCTCGCGCGCGCCGTCCTCTACTCGACCCTCGAGCCGTGCGCGTTTCACGGGCGGACGCCGGCGTGCGCGAACGTGATCGCCGAGAGCGGCGTGCGCCTCGTCATCACCGGCGTGCGCGATCCGAACCCACGCGTCGACGGCGCGGGCGTCGCGATCGTGCAGGCGGCGGGCGTCGTCGTCATCGAGGGCGTGTGCGCGGAGGCGATCCGAAGGCAGCTCGGCCCGTGGATTTGCCGCTACCACCCGCACGAGCCGGTGCGGCGCGCGCGGGCGATGGCGACGACGGACCCGGTCGCGCTCGCGGACGCGCTGGCGAACGCCTACGCCATCGACGGCGCGCGCGCCGCGGAGCTCGCGCGCCGCGCGCTCGCGCCGGACGCTTGACGCGTGACGCGTGAGGCTTGACGCGGTCCCCGATCAGCGCGCGCGGTACGCGAGGAAGGCGGTCACGCCGCCGAAGATGTGGATGAGGATCTTGATGACCTGCAAGGCTGCGAGCAGCGCGCCGCCGGACGCGATCTGCAGCACGGCCGAGATCGCGCCGAAGCCGTGAAGCCAGACGATGCGGCGCGCGGCGGCCGCGTCCCCGCGCCAGATCTGAACGCCGCGGTAGGCGTAGAGGGCGATGAGGACGACCGGCAGGATGATTTGCATCGGCGAGATCGAGCCGAACGCCGCGCCAAGGCCGATGAGCAGCGTGAGCCCTGCCCAGTACGCGCTCGCGAGCCCTGCGCCGACGGCGGCGAGCACGAACATCGTCCGGTTCTGCGGCGACGGCCCCATCGGCGTGCCGGGTTGCGGGGGCTGATACGGGTTCGAGTAGGGGTTCGGGGCCATCGCGCCCGCGAGCGTACAGGAACGGCGGCGGCGCGCGGCCCTTTCGCAGGTCGGCGGACCGTCGGGTCAGGCCTCGGCGAGCCAGCCGCGGATCTTCGCGTACACCTCGGCGTCGGAGAGCAGGTCGAGGTGACCGGTGCCGCGCGCGACCCACGCGTGCTCGGGCGGGAACGCGAGCGCCTTCGCGGGGTCCGGATGATGGCCGAGCGCGCTCTCCACCGGCACGAGGCCGTCGCCCGCGAGCGGCCGCGCGTCGCCCGGGGCGGCGACGGCCGGCGCCTTGCTGCCCGCGATCGCGTAGGCGCGCACGCCCGCCGGGAGCGAAGCGGGGCGCCTCTGATCGGCGCCGCGCGCGAAGCGATCGCGCCCCTCCCAGTCCTCGTCGCGGACGTAGCCGAAACGCAGATCCGTCACGCCCGCCGAGCGGAGGCGCGCGAGGCGCGCGAGCGGCGCGCTGTACCGGCTCACGCCGAGGAGCACGCCCGCCCAGTTGCCGCCGCGCTCGAGCGGCGCGCCGTGGTGGGGCGTCCCCAGGCACACGAGGCGCGTCAACTTCGCCCGCCACGCGCGCGGCTCGGGCGACGCCTCGGCGGCGATGCACGCGCTCCGCGCCACGAGGCCCCCCATGCTGTGGCCCAAGAGCACGAGCTCTTCGAGCGCCACCGGCCACGCGCGCACGAGCGGCTCGAGCAGCCCGTCGAGCGCGCGGCCGTTCGTCGATACGTGCAGGCCGCTGTTGTACCGGGCGTACACCGGCGTGTAGCCGAGGTCGGCGGCGAGGCGCGCGCCGTGGTCGTGGCCGGCGCGCGTCCATTGCGCCTCGCTCATGCTCGATCCGTGGACGAGGACGACGAGCTTGCCCGTCGCGCCCGCCAGGACGAGCGCGCCCTTCAGCGCGGCGGGCTCCGTCGCGAGCGGCGCGCGCGCGGGCCCGACGAAGAGCGCCGCCTCGGTGGCGAGCGCGTTCCCCGTCTGGGCGAGGTGATCGCCGACGACGCCGTTCAGGGCGGCGAGCGCGGCCGCGCGCTCGGGGCCGGGCGCGCTGGCGCCGAGGAGCGGCGCGAGCTGCTCGAGCGCCACGTCGAGGGCGGCCCCGACGGCGTGCGTGACGCCGCGGATGCTCGCGTAAACAACGCCCGTCATCGCGCGGGCCGGCGCTTCCAGCGGCCGGCCGAGAACGTCCGGTCCGCCGGCGATGGTGACGTGCATCGACTGCACGACCTCCGTGACGCGCTTGGTCGCGTGCACGAGGAGGCGCGCGGCGCCGCGCAGGTCGGCGGCATGCGAGCGGGCGGCCTTTGGCCTTTGGCGCGTCATGGCGTCACAAT
>JAYVXL010000443.1:0-17071 GCA_043785185.1 Myxococcales bacterium | reverse complement strand
CGGTCGTCGGGTAGCCGTCGTCGGCGTCGTACATGGCCTTCGCGTCCATCCCGTGCGCCTTGTTCCAGGCGACGCACTCCTTGCCGCACGCGTTGAGGTGCGCCGCCGTTGGCTCCGCGTCGCCCCACGGGAACTTGCGGCCGTCGGGGCCGCGCGCGGAGAACTCCCACTCGGCTTCGGTGGGCAGGCGCTTCTTCTGCCAGGCGCAGTAGGCGCGGGCCATGTCCCAATCGACGCAGTTGATCGGGTGCGTCGCGCGCCCGTCGGCATCGCGGCCGTTGCAGAGCGGATCGAACGCTCTGCGCTCCTTGTCGGTGATGCCCTCCCAGTCGTTCTCTCGCGCGCGCTTGCACTCGCCGTTGTCCGAGCAGCGGAGGTACTGCGCGACGGTGACCTCGCGCGCGTCGATGCAGTACGGGCGCAGCGTGACTTGGTGCGCCGGGCGCTCGAGGTCGAGCGCGGCGCGTTCGTCCGAGCCCATGAAGAAGCGGCCGCCGGGGATGCGGATCATGCCGGGAGCGCACGCGACGGGCTCGGGCGACGCGCTCGCGGGCGGGGCGGGCGCGCTCGGCGGCGGCGCGACGGCGACCGGCGCGGGCGCACGGGCATGCATGGCGAAGAAGGCCGCGACGCCGCCGGCGAGGACGAGCGCGGCTGCGCCCACGCCGAGGAGCGCGCCGCGCGCACGCCGCGGCGGGCGACCGGACGCCGTGGCCGGATCGAGCGTCTCCGCTTCGTTCGCGCGGCGACTCGGCGGCCGGGCGACCGCGACCTCCGGCGGGGTGGGCATGGGCACGCTCGGCGAGTCGCCCGCCCGAACCGCGGCGCGCAGCGCCTGCCAGAACTCACCGGCCGCCGCGTACCGTTCGCCCGGAGACACCGCGACCGCGCGCGCGAGGACCCGCTCGACCTCGTCCGAGACGCGCGCGCCGAGCGTGCGCGGCGTCGGCCGCCGCGTCAGGTCGCAGCTCGCGTACGCGAGCTCCGGCAGCGAGGCGCCATCGATCGCCGGACGCCCGCTCACGAGCTCGCCGAACATGAGGCCGAGCGCGAACACGTCCGTCCACGGCCCGGTCGCGCCGAACGAGCGCGAGAACTGCTCCGGCGCGCCGTACGCCGGCGTAAAGCTCGTGATGTTGCCGCCCGTCGCCTTGAACGCGCCGGCCACCTGCTGCGCGTCCTGCACGACCTTCGCGATGCCGAAGTCGAGCAGCTTCACGCCGATGCCGCTGCGCGTCGGGTCGCCGAGGATGAAGACGTTCGCCGGCTTCACGTCGCGGTGTGCGATGCCGCGGTCGTGCGCGAGCGCGAGCGCGTCGGCCACGGGGTCGAGCAGCGTCATCACCTGCTCCGCGGTTCGGGCGGGGGCGCCGCGGCCGCGCTCGGACTCGATCACGACGTCGAGCGGCTGGCCTTCGAGCCACTCGAGCACCATGTACGGCATCCATCGGCCGTCTTGCGTCGTGATCGTGCCGATGTCGCGCGCCTGCACGATCGCGGCGGACCGCTCCGAAAGCGCGGCGAGGAGCGCGCCCTCTTGCACGAACGCGTCGATGAGCTGCGCGCGCCGCTCTTCGCTGTAGTCGCCGAGCGCGCGGAAGGCCTTGATGGCGACCGGCCGCTTCCAGACGAGGTGCTTTGCCTTGTAGACGATCGCGAATCCGCCCTCACCGACCACGCTCTCGACGAGGTACTTACCGGCGATCGTCGTGCCGACGAGCTGAAGCGGGTCGTGGGTTGGGGTAGCCATCGAGGGTCTCGGCGAAGGATTCGTGGTCAGCGTACGGGTTGGATGCAGCCGCCGGCAGATTCTCCGTTCAGAATGCACCACGCGCGCGACAGGACTACGCGCCGAGGTGGCCCCTGGTTTCCACGGTGCGCGCTCGAAAATGAAGTCATGTGGGGCATTTGCGTACGCTGAGGGCAGCAAATTCCCATGCCGTCGCGACGGCGCACATGCGTGAACGGAGACGACGCGGCGTCAGAGGCTGCGCGCGCAGCGGACGCCGACGCCGTAGCTGCGCTTGGTCGGATCGTCTTTGAAGCGGAACGTCGGCCGCACCCACGACGGCATCGTGCCGTTCCACGCGCCGCCGCGGATGACGCGCTCCGCGCCGTCCGGCGGGCCCTGCGGGTCGGTGGCGAGCGCCGTCGGGTACTCGGCAAAAAAGTCCGCCGTCCACTCCCACACGTTGCCGACGACGTCTTCGAGGTCGTAACGCGATCGGCCTTTGTGGAACGAGCCGACGGGCGCGGTGTTCGCGAAGTGATCGTCGCCCGCGTACATCGGTGTGAAGGCGAGGCCTTTCGATTTGCCCCACGCGACGCACTCCGGGCCGCACGCGTTGAGCAGCTCGCTCGAGGGCGCGTCGTCACCCCACGGGTATTTGCGCCCGTCGGGGCCGCGCGCGGCGAACTCCCACTCGGCCTCGGTCGGCAGGCGCGCGCCCGTCGACTTGCAGAAGAGGTCCGCCATCTCCCAGTCGAGGCAGTTGACCGGATGCTTCGCGCGCGACAGGCCCGCGGCGGCGTTGCAGAGCGGGTCATAGATCGCGCGGTCCTTGTCGCTCAAGCCGGGCCACGCGTTGAACGTGGCCCTCTTGCACCCGCCGACCTCGACGCAGGCGTTGTAACGCTCGGCGGTGACCTCGAACCAATCCATGCAATACGGAGAGAGCATGACCTTGTGCACGGGCTTCTCGTTGGCGACGGCGTCGCGCTCCTCGGAGCCCATGAAGAACATGCCGCCGGGGATGCGCGTCATCCCGGCGGGGCACCCGCCGGCGTCGGCGACGGGCGGAGGGAGCGCCATCGCCGTCGACGCGGACGGCCGCGGCGACGCGGTCCGAATCGTCGTGCGCACGCGCACAACGAGGAAGCCCGCGGCGCCCGCGAGAACGGCCACCGCCGCGAGCGCGCCAAAGAGGGTCGCGCGGAGGCGGCGCCCCGAGCTCTCCGAGACCGCGCCGGGATTCACGCGCGCGATCGGCGAAGCCGGACCGCCCGTGCTCCGGGCCGTCGCGTCGCCGCCCGCCTCCGGCAACTGGGTCGCGGCGAGCCCGACGTCGCGCGCGCTCTCCACGCTCGCGCGCGCGGGGAAGAGCGCGGCCGCGCGGAGCTCCCTCCAGAGCTCGCCGGCGTCCTTCTGCCTCGCCTGCGGGTCGACCGCGACGGCGCGCGCGACCACAGCTTCGACGGCGTCGCTCACCGGCACGCCGCGCGCGCGTAGGGTCGGGCGCTGCGCGCGGTCGGCCGACGCGAACGCGAGCTGCATGAGATCGCCGCCGGGCAGCGCCTCGCGGCCGCTCACGACCTCGCACAGGACGAGCGCGAGCGCGAACACGTCGGTCCACGGCCCCGTCGCGCCGTGCGCGCGGCTGAACTGCTCGGGCGCGCCGTACGCCGGCGTGAAGCTCGTGATCTGGCCCGACGTCTGCTTGAACGCGCCCGCCATCTTCTGCGCGTCTTGCACGACCTTGGCGATGCCGAAGTCGAGCAGCTTCACCGCGGGCGAGGCCGCGCGCGGATCGCCCAGCACGAACACGGTGGCCGGCTTCACGTCGCGGTGCGCGATGCCGCGCGCGTGCGCGAGCGCGAGCGCTTCGGCGACGGGCTCGAGGAGGCGGAGCCCCTCCTCGAGCGTACGCGGCGGCATCCCGCGCGCCTTCTCGGCCTCGAGGACGGCCTCGAGCGACGAGCCCTCGAGCCACTCGAGGACCATGTACGGCAGCTCCTCGCCCTTCGCCGTGGTGATGCTGCCGATGTCGCGCGCCTGGACGATCGCCGACGAGCGTTCGCTCAACTCCGCGAGGAGCGCGCCCTCGCGAACGAACTCGTCCAGCAGCTTGGCGCGCTCGCCCTCCGGCACATTGCCGAGCGCCTTGAAGACTTTCACCGCGACCGGGCGCTTCCACAGCTGGTGCTGCGCGCGGTAGACGATCGCGAAGCCGCCCTCGCCTACGACCGTCTCGATGAGGTACTTGCCGGCGATCGTCGTCCCGACGAGCGCGAGCGGATCACGACCCGCGGTCATGCGGGCTCAGCCATCACGGCGGACGGCGATCTCGGCGAGGGGTTCGAAGATTTCCCGCGACGAGCGCACCTTGCCGGCGTAGCGGTTGTCGTGCGCGGCCCGCAGGCTCGCGACAGCGTCGCCGCGAAGGTAGGCCTCGAGCGAGGCGCGGTCCTCGAGGATGTACTCGACGACGAAGCGCGACTCGTCGTCCAGGTCCCGAAGGACGAGCGCGTGGAGGAAGCCGGGCTGTTTGAGCACGTCGGGGACATGCTCGTCGAGCATCCAGGCCAGCCAGTGCTGCGCTAGGCGGGGCTCCACCTCGACGGTGACGCGATAGTACGCGGGGGTCGTCTGCCCTGCCATTTTGCGCAGACTGTAGAGCAACCGTCCTTTGGATGGAATCGCTCTGCCCCTCTTTCATGGCCGCCCGCCCTACGCGGCGGCCCGTCCGACAACGCCAGCATCGAACCGGCGACCGTTGACGCCGAACCTGAACGCATGAACAGTTGTTCCATGAACCTCCTCGTCAACGCCCTGAAGTCGCAGATCGCCGAGCTGGCGCGCGCCAAAGGTGTCTCGCGGCCGCGCGTGCTCGACAAAGTGAACGCGCGCGGCGAGATCGTCATCGCGCTCATCCTGCCGAACGAGGCGAGCGGCCCGGAGGTGCGGCCGTCGCGCGACGAGCTCAAACGCGCGCGCGAGCGCTGACTACGGGTAGCTCATGAAGAACTCGGACAGGTTCTTCGCGTGCGCCGCGTCGCGCAGGAGCGGGCCGACGCCGAAGATCTCCTGCAGCGTACGGAGCGTCGAGCTGTGCGTGAGCGTCGAGGTGCTCGTGAAGCCGACCTTCGCCTTCGGCGACAAGACCAGCAGCGGCACCGGGCCGTCGCTCGCGTGGCGCAAGAGCGACTCGTCCCCCTCGTCCCACAGGATGAGGAGCAGGCCGTTCTTCTTGTACGCGTCGGACGCGAGGATCCGGGGGACCTCACTCTTCAGCCACGTGTCGCCCGCGGAGATCTCGCTGAAGTTTTGCGTGCCGCACCCGAACGCCCAGCCATGCATGTCGTTGCAGACGTTGGGCGTGATGAAGTTGTAGCGGGCGACTCTGTTCGTCGCGAGATCCGTCGCGAGCTCGCTGTACGGGCGAATGTGCGCCATGCATTTGGCCGAGGCGGCGTCGTTCGCGCCGGTCACGTCGTCGAAGAAGAGCTGCGGGATGTGCTTGGCGCCGTACGTACCGCTGCTCGTGAGCGGGCACTCGCTGCCGGAGACCCCTTCGGCGTACGTCCTCCACGAGATGCCTGCCGCGTCGAGCTGCGTCGTAAGGTGCTCGGTGGTGGCTTGGTGGTTCTTGGCCGGGTCGTCGTCCGTCGTGATGCCGAGGTTGCCGCCGGCCTCGAGCCAGATGTAGTTCGGCTCGCTCGGGTGGTTGCCCGGAGGCGAGCCGTAGGCCTCGGCGTGGCCGCCCAGCGGGACGAGCGTGCCGTTGATGTACGCGGCGGAGGAGGAGCCCGAGATCGTCGACCAACTGTGGTTCTCCATCACGATGACGAAGACCGTCTGGATGCGGTCGGACGCGTCGGCCGCGCTCGTCGATGCCGGGCTCGCGTCGAAGCCCGCCGCCGGAGGGGGCGCGCTGGCATCGCGGCCCGCGCCGCCGTCCACACTCGCGCCACCCCCCGAGGGTGTGCCGGACGACCCGCCGGGCTCGATCGCGCCGTCGGCTCCAGCGCCTCCCCCGCTCCCGCAGGCGACGAGCATCGCGACGAGGCCAAGGAGCGATGGAACAGAAGCCGAGATCCAGGTGCGCATAAGGTAATCAATATGCACACATCATTCCGCCAACAATCCCGAGATTTATCCAATTAATCCGAGGCGCGAGGGCGCACGCTGCGGATCGGCCGATCCATCCGATCGGCTCGCCGACACGCCGCCCTCCGTTGGGCGTACGCCGGTGTGCCGCGCGGGGCGACGCGCTCCTTCCACGCCGTCGGTCCGGCGACGAGAAGGCGCTGACCCCCGCTCCGCGAAAGTCGAACGAGGCTGGCCGCTTGACCGCGCGCGGAGCGCTGGCTCGCTCAACTCCCGACAACCACGCCGTGGGGGCCCCGACCGCTCCGCCGGCACGGGCGAAACCCACAATCCCCTTTGGTCCCGACAGGTTACTCGGCGATCTTTTCGACGACGCGCTCGTCGCTTGGTACGCTTTGAGGACCCCGCGCCAAGGTCCGCTCGCGGTCTGGAGGTATTGGATGCGTCACGCGATCGCCCGTACGGCTCTCAAGGCCGCCCTCGTCCCCTTCTTCTTGGTCCCCCTCGCGACCGGCTGCGCTTCCCGCAGAGCGGAGTCGTCCTCGCCGACACCCGCCGCGGCCGTGAACGGAGTCCCCGCGGCGTTCGACCGCGCGGCGGCGGCCGAGACGCTCGACGAGCTTCAAGAGGATGCCTCTCGATGCGGCCTCAAAGGTGTGCCGACGGCCCCCGGCCGCGCCACAGTCGTGTTCGACCCCGCCTCCGGCGGCGCGCGGGTGGTCGCGCAAGAGGAGCCCTTCGAGGGCACACAGGTGGCGCCCTGCGTCGCGCGCGTATTCGGCGCGGCGCGCGTTCCCCCGTTCCGCGGCCCGCCGGTGACCGTGCGGGTGAGCTATCTGGTGACGGCGCCCGACTCGCCCCCCGCCTTCTCCGCGCGGGCCGCGAAGCGCGAGGTGCGGGCCGCGATCGTGCAGTGCAACCTCACCGTTCGCAGCGCGCGGGACGTCGCCGACGAGGTCGACGTTCGCTTCACGCGCACCGGCGCCGTCGGCGGGGTCGAGTTCTACCGCTTCGAGGACCATCGGAAGCTCGATTCCCAAGCGACCCGATGCGTTCGCAAGGCGCTCGGGAGCGCGAGGGTCGCGGCCTTCGCGAGCGACGAGGAAAAGGCCAGCGTCCGGGCGTTCTTCACCGAGGGAACGTAGGAATGCCCCCAGCGTCGCCGAGCCACCTCGAGGCCGTCTTGCGACGGCTGCTGATCGCCGCGCTGCCGAGCGTAGGCGACGTCGACGCGACGGTGGCGGCGGCGCTTCGATCGGCGCGGCGCATCGAGCTGCCGGCCAGCGCGCCAGCCCTCCTCGCGTTCGCGCGCGTGCACGTCGCGGCGGAGCTCTCGCGGCGCGTCGGCGCCTACCTCGCGGACGCCGCGCTGCAGGATCTCGAGGATGCCCTCGCTGCGCTCGAGCAAAGCGCGCGCGCGAGCCCGCGGCGCGCGGCGCCGACGCAGGTGGCGATCGAGCTGCCGCCCGGGTCCCCGCGCTCGCCGCGCAGGCGGGCGCGGATGACGTCGCAGACGTGCGCGCGCTACCCGGAAGCGCCCCCGGCGAGCGACGTCGCTCCGCGCAACGAGTCCGCCACGCGCGCGCGCGAGCCGCCGCGGGTCGTCCTCGTCGATCCCAACGCCATGGGGCGCGCAGCGACGGCGCGCGCGCTCGTTCGCGCGGGCTACGACGTGGACGCGTTCGCGGCGCTCAGCAGCGACGCGCGCGACGCGCTCGCGGCCGCAGAGGTCGCCGTGCTCGTCTTCGCCGCCGACCAAGGGCTCGCGCAGGCCACCGCGGCGCTCACCCTGGCCTGCCCCCACGCCGCGCTCCTCGTGTGCATCGATACGCCAACGACGGACGCGACGGCCGCGGAGCAGGCCCTGGCGAGCGCCGGCGCGCCGAGGTTCGCCGTGTCGCTCAGCCTCCGTGAGATCGTGAACGACGTGGCGCGGCTGCTCGCGGAGCACCCGCCCGTCTGAGGAGTGCTCGATTCCGTTGGAACCTCGAGCCGCCGCCGCGCCAAGCGCGTCAGGGCGCGGGCGCGGGCGCGCGCGCGACGCCCACGGCGCGCCCCCGGCCGAGCGCGCGAATGTGGTCGAAGTGCGCGCCGAGCGCCTCGGCAAACGTCGTGTGGACGCGATGCCGGAGGCCGTGCTCGCGCGCGACCTCGGCGACGATGCGCGCGAGCGCGGGGTAGTGCAGGTGGCAAATCTTCGGGAAGAGGTGGTGCTCGACCTGGAAGTTCAGGCCGCCGCAAAACCACGTGAGGAGCGCGCTGCGCGGCGCAAAGTCGACCGTCGTGGCGAGCTGATGCTCCGCCCAGTCGCGCTCCATCCGCTCGCCGGCCGTGGGCAGCGCCGGGAACTCCGCCGTGCCGACGCAGTGTGCGAGCTGGAACATGGTGCCGAGGGTCGCCCCGAGCGTGAACGCGGCGATGGCGTGGAAGACGAGCACCTGCCAGAGCGGGTGCAGGAGCGCGGGCACCACGATCGCCCAGCCTACGAAGACCACCTTCCAGATCGCGAACGACACCATCGCCCGGCGGCTCGGCGGCGGGAGCTTGTGCACGCCGATGAGGCCGCGCTTCACGATGACCCAGTCGTCGAAGAACACCCACTTCGGCAGGAGGAAGCCGTAGAGAAACCACAGGTAAAAGTGCTGGTGCCGGTGCCACGCGCGGCGCGGCTGCTCCGGCGACAGGCGCGCGAGGCCGCCGAAGTCGAGGTCGTAGTCGACGCCCTCGACGTTCGTGAAGGTGTGGTGCGCGATGTTGTGCTTCGGGCGCCAGATGAACGAGCAGACGCCCATGACGTCCAGCGTCGCGCCGAAGAGGCGGTTGACCCAGCCGCGGCGCGAGTAGCCGCCGTGGTTGGCGTCGTGCTGAATGCTCATACCGACCGCGGCGATCGCCAGGCCGAGCGAGACGGCGCAAAGCACACCGGACCACGCGCTCGCCGCCACGAAGACGAGCATCGCCCACGAGCCCACGAACCAGGAGAGGATGACCGCCGTCTTTGCGTACATCCGCGGCAGATCGCGCCGGCTGCGCCCGCTTTCGGCGAAGTACGCGTCGACGCGCTGCTCGAGCTCCTTCGAGAATGCGCCGCGTTCGGCGAAGTGGAGGCGCGGGTCGGTGCGTTCGAGCATTCGGGTGAATAGTTGGGCCGCGGCGGCTTCTGCGCTGTCATACTTTCACAAGATCGGCCTCCGGGGGGCCCGCGCGAGGCGAAAGCGCACCGAAAGCGGGATCCCGCTGGGCGACCGCGGCGGGGAGGTGCTCGAGGTCGACGTCGCCGCCATTGGCCGCCGCGACGGCGTGCTCGAGAGCCCAAGAGAGCTCGCGGATGTTCCCGGCGAACGGATGGACCGTGAGCGCTTTCCAGGCGCGAGGCGTGAGGAACGCAGCGCCGCGACCCGGAGGCGTGAGCTCGCGGAGGATGTGGTTCGTGAGCAGGTACAGGTCCCCGTCCCGCTCGCGCAGTGGCGGCACGCTGAGCTGAACGCCGCTCAGTCGGTAGAAGAGCGCGTCGAGCATGAGGCCGCGGGGGAGCAACTCCGCCACGCTCGTCCGCGTGATGGAAATGACGCGAACACCGAGCGGCTGCCAATCCCGGCTGCGTCGCGCCCGGGTGGTGGGCTCGTCGAGGACGCGGAGGAGCGCGCTCTGCGCGCTCGCCGGCAGTACGTCCACGCCGTCGAGGACGACGGTGCCGCCCTCCGCCGCGCGGAACCACTCGTCGCGATGGTTTCGGGCGCGCAGCTCCGACAGCTCACGCAGCTCCGACGCCCGCATGCGGTCCGGCAGCGACGCGCAGGGAACGACCAGCAGCGGACCGCCGCGCCGCGGGCTCGCGGCGTGAAGGGTGCGGGCCACCAGCTTCTTCCCCACGCCGGATTCCCCGGCGATGAGGACGGCAGCGTCGCTCGTCGCCGCCACGGCGACGCGCTCGGCGAGCTGCCGCATCGCGAGCGACGCGCCGACGAGCGCGCCGCCGGCTTCGCGACCGACGAAGCGCGCGCGCGCCTCCGCCAGGCTGCGCATGAGGCCGCGGCGCTCGGCGATGGGTCCGACGACGTCGCGGACGAAGTCGTCCGGGTCGAAGGGCTTGGTGACATAGTCGACCGCACCGTCGCGCAATGTTCCGACGGCGTCGGGGATCTTGCCGAACGTCGTCATCAGGACGACGGCCGTGTTCGGCGCATCGCGGCGCAGCCGCCGGAACAGCGCCAGGCCGTCGAGGCGGGGCATTTGCACGTCGCACAAGGCGAGGTCGAACGGATGAGACGCGACCGCCGTCAGCGCCTCCTCACCGTCGGCCGCCTGCGTGACGCGGTGTCCGGCCAGTCGCAGCGCGTCCGCGATACTCTCTCGAACGATGAAGTCGTCGTCGACCACAAGCACGTCCAGCATGGGCCACTCCATTGCGCTCGCTCATGCAAGCGGCCGGCCGCGGCCCCATCTTCGCATGGCAGGCGGGTCTCCCCCGCGCCACGACCGCGTCCCCGGTAACGGCGTTACCATTCGGGAACGCGCGTCCGAAAGAGCCTGCCGATGAAGCCCACGCTTTCGTTCAGCCGCCGCCTGCTGCTCGCGTTCGTGGCACTCTCGGTCGCCTTCGCAGTCGCGACGTTCGCGGCCAGCTGGTTCAGCCACGAGATCGAGGCCCGCACGGGCTCGCTCATGACCAACGCGCTGCCGAGCATCCAGCATTTGAGCGCCGCTTGCGACGCCCTCCGCGACCTCGAGGCCGCGAGCGACGACTATCCTGACGTCGCGCCCGAGGAGCAGTCGCGCGCGCGCGCGACGATGGACCGTTCCTGGCGCGAGATCGACGCCCACTTGACCGCCTACCTCGGGCTCCCGGCGTTTCCCGGCGAGCGCGAGCTCTACCAGGCGCGCGTCCCCGCCGCGCTGCGTGACGTGGCCGCGGCGGCGAGCCAGCTCGTCGCCCAGGTCGCGGCCCGCGAGCAGGTCGCGGCGCGGCTGACCGCCGACCGCGACGTGCGCCGTTCGGCCAACGCTGCGGCGCGCCTCCTGCGCGGCATGGTGAGCTTCAACGCGACGCACGCGAGGGCCGAAGTCCAGCGCATCTCGAAAATCCAGCGCGAGGCCTCACGGAACGCCGTGCTGCTCGCGGCGCTCGCGGTGCTGGGGGGCCTCGCCGTGGCGTTCTGGGTTCGGCGACAGTTCCTCGCGTACGAGGAGCTCGCGCGCGCACACGCTGCGGTGAACCAAGAGCGCGCGGACGAGCTCGAGGTGTTCGCGAAGCGCGTCGCGCACGATCTGCTGAGCCCCCTTTCGGCCCTCACCTACAGCCTCGGCGCGTTCAAGCGAGCGAGCGAGGGCGACCCGCGACTAGAGGACGCGCTCGCACGCGCGCGGTCGTGCGTGCACCGCGCGCAGCGGCTCGTCGAGGGCATTTTCGAGTTCGCGCGCGCCGGCGGCAAACCCGAGCCCGGAGCGCGCGCGGACGTGCGCGACGCAGTGGAGGAGATCAGCGAGGACTTGCGGCGAGCGGGACCTCTGGCCACCGAGGTGGAGGTGGAGCCGTTCGAGAGGCACGTCGTCGCCGCCAGCCCCGGCGTCCTGTCGAGCATCCTCGGCAACTTGATGAGCAACGCCGCGAAGTACATGAGCGACAGCGCCACGAGGCGCGTCGTCGTCCGCGTGAGCAGCGCCGACGGCGAATCCGTGCGGCTGGAGGTGGAGGACACGGGCCCCGGCGTGCCGGAAGGGCTCGAGGAACGCATCTTCGACCCATACTTCCGCGCCGAAGGGGTCACGCAGGCGGGCTTGGGCCTCGGGCTCGCCACGGTGAAGCGCCTCTGCGAGGCGCACGGCGGCCAGGTCGGTGTTCGCTCGACGCCGGGCGCGGGCTCGATCTTCTGGTTCGCGCTGCCGAAGGCGCCCGCGGCCGAGGAGGCGCCACCCGCGAGCGCGTCGGTCGCGGTGCGTCGACGCTGAGACCGCTACTCGTCGACGTCGGAGTCCGAGATCCCGTGGGCGCGGAGCTTCTCCCAGAGGTTCTTGCGAGAGATACCGAGCAGCTCGGCCGCCTGCAGGCGCTTGCCGCCGGAGATCGCGAGGACCTTGAGGAGGTGCTCTCGCTCGGCCTGCTTCACGACCGCGGCGAGGGGCCGCACGTCGCGTCCCCCGAGGCCGGTGCTCGTCGCCGCGCGCGCGATGTCGTCGGGGAGATGCTCGCGGTCGAGCGTCACACCGCCCGCGAGGACGACGGCGTGCCGGACCGCATGCGCGAGCTCCCGGACGTTACCTAGGAACGGGTACGTCGAGAGCGCCTGCCACGCAGCCACGGAGAAGCGGGGCAGCTCCGCGCCCGCCGGCGAGTACAGCCGCAGGAAGTGGTTCACGAGGAGCGGCAGATCTCCGGGCCGCTCGCGCAGCGGCGGGATATGCAACCCGACGACGTTGAGCCGGTAGAAGAGGTCCTCGCGGAACATGCCGTCGGCGATGCGACGGCGCAGGTCGCGGTGCGTCGACGACAAGATCCGCACGTCCACGCGCACCGACTCGTTGGTGCCGAGCGGCTCGATGACCCCGTCCTGCAGCACGCGCAACAGCTTGGCCTGGGCGGGCAGCGGCATCTCCGCGAGCTCGTCGAGCAGGAGCGTCCCGCCGTGCGCCGCTTTGAAGCGGCCATCGCGTTTCTTCGCCGCGCCCGTGAAGGCGCCCTTCTCGTGCCCGAACAGCTCGGCCTCGAGGAGTGTCTCGGGGAACGCCGCGCAGTTGACGGCCACGAAGGGGCCCGCGCGCCGTGGGCTCCGACCGTGGAGGCGCCGCGCGACCAGCTCTTTGCCGGTGCCGGTCTCGCCCGTCACGAGGACCGGCGCGTCGCTCTCCGCGACCATCGTGAGCCGCTCGAGCAGCTTGAGGATCACCGGTGAGGCGCCGACGATCGCCGCGTCGGCCACGCCCGCGAGGTGCGAACGGGCCTGCTCGAGCTCGAGCTCGAGCGCGCGCGTTTGGGCGATTGCGCCGATGCGAATGACGAGCTCATCGACGTCGAACGGCTTCGTGAGGTAGTCGTGGGCGCCTTCTTTGAGCGCCCCCACCGCCGCTCGGACGTCGCCGAACGACGTCATCAGGATCACCCGCGTGCTCGGCGACACCTGGCGGACGTGGCGGAACACGGCGAAGCCGTCGGCGTGCGGCAGGCGAACGTCGCTGACGACGACCTCAAAGACCTCGCTCGACAGACGCGCGATCGCGGCCGCGCCGTCCGCGAGCTCGACGACGTCGTGCCCGGCGTCACGGAGCGCCGACAGGACCGCGTCTCGGACGTCCACGTCGTCCTCGACGAGTAAAATGCGGAGTGTCAAACGGGGGCCTGGCGAAGAGGGTAGCCCGGGCCCGCGCATATGCAACGGCGCGACGCGGCACGCGGCATGCTCTGGTGAACGCGGAGGCGCGCCCATGACTCTCGAACGAACCGCTCAGGCTCTGACTCTCACCCTGGCGGGGGTGCTCGCCGGATGCGCAGCGCCGAGCGACGCGCGGGCCCCCTCGACGTCGAACACGCGAGCGACCCACGTTGCGGCGGGGCCGGAGGCGCCGGGCGTTGCGGCGAACGAGCGGACGAGCAAGCCGCACACCGAGCGGCGGAGCCCGGAGACGGCGAGCCACGG
Organism: Myxococcales bacterium; assembly: GCA_043785185.1. Classification (GTDB taxonomy): domain Bacteria; phylum Myxococcota_A; class Polyangia; order Polyangiales; family Polyangiaceae; genus JANYHK01. The sequence continues at coordinate 3,613 of JAYVXL010000443.1, read as the reverse complement.
CGGCGGCGACGCGCGCGGCCCCAAGCCCGTCGAGCGCTCGCCGCCGAGGCCAGCGCCGCCCCATCACTGAGACTCGCCGACGCGCGGACACCGTCACCGTTCGGTGACGGCGTCCGCGTTCGGTAACTTCCTCGGCGACGGGCGCGCTCAGAGAGGCGCGACGCTCGCGACCGACCACGGGGTCGCGTTCGTGTCCACGACGAGCATCCGGAGGGCTTGTCCCTTCGCCACGTCGAGCGCGCCCGCGGCGACCGCGAACGCGCGCGCGCCCGCGACGAGCGTGACGGGGAATCGAGCCACGGGCGTGGTGCCCTGCCCCGCCGGCGTCAATCCGAACGTGTAGCTCCCGGGGGCGACCGCCAGGCCGATACTCTGCGAGGAGCCGAGGAACGTGAGCCCCGGCGCGACCACCGACGCTGCGCCGCCGCCCACCGCGATCCCAAGGTCGACCGCCGGCGCATCGGGTGACGCGTGCACCGCACGGACGCGGGCGTTGACCGCGTCGTCGTGCACGTTCTCGTCGAGGAACGCGGAGACGTCGAACCGCGGCGCACGGGAGAGGAACCCGGTGGCGACCTCCAAGTACCGTTGCCCCGAGAGCAGGTTGCCCGACGAGCGCGTCGCGATCGGCGGGCTGCTTGGCCGCGCGCTGCCAGGGGAGTGGGCGAAGAAGTCGATGTCGTGGAGCCCCAAACGGACCTGGATGGGTGACGAGAGCTGCCCGAACGCGAGGTTGTCCGCGATTTCGACCGACCCGACGAACACGTCGACGGCGGGCGCGTCCGGCGAGGCGTGCAGCGTGTAGAGGAGCGGGTTCTGGCGCAGGAACCCGCTCGTCGTACTCGCGCCAATCGCGACCAGGGCGAGGCCGTCGGCCGCGTGGGCATGACGGCCGACGAAGCCGGTCGCCACCAAGTAGAGCTCCGAGCCACTCGCCAGCATCGGCGTCGTGAAGGACGTGACCCGACGGCCGCCGGCGACGATCCCGAGCTGCAAGAACTCACCGGCGGCGATCTGCACGCCGCCGGCGCCGGTGTCCGTGAACCGGGCGAGCGAGGCGATCTCGGGCTTGGCAGGGTCGTCGTCCCCGACGTCGATTCCAACCGTCGGCCCGTCCGGTGAGGCGTGCACGACGCGAACCGTGGCCTTGTCGGGCGTCTTCTTGAAGGCGTCGACGATAGGGAGGAGCCGCAAGGCCTGAGCCGCGTCGGCCGCATCGAATACGCCGGCCGCGATCGCCGTCGTATCCGTATCCGCCGCAAGATCGAGCGGAGCGCTGGTGAACAGCGCCGCGTCGACGCTCCTCGACGGCGAGGCGCGGAGCTCCAGCGTGACCTTCCCCGCCGGGATCTTGGCGTACGACGTCCCCTCGCCGAAGGACGCCGTCTTCGCGAGGGGCTGGACTTCGCCCTTGATCCAGAAGTCCACCATCGGCAGGTTCGGCGACGCGTGAATCAGGCGCACGCGCGCCTGCGGCACCGTCGTTGGCGGCTTCGGGCGAGGGCCGTCCGCGGGCGGCGGCGACGAGGACACCGGCGCCGGCGCCGGCGACGAGCTACCGCTGCCGCAGGCGACGAGCGCGGTCGCAATCAACGAGAGGACGAGGGGCGAGCCGTGGCGCATGGGATCCTCCGAAAAATTTGGATGGTGGCGAGTCGCGAGAAGACGACTGCGCGACGTCCATCAGCAGGTTGTGTGCCCGCCCGCATGCTCCGTCGTTTCGCGGGCGACGCGCGGTCCCCGCGGCACCGCGTCGTAACGGCGTCACCGAACCGTAGCGGCGCATCGGACGCGGGCCGCACCGCGCTCCGCGCACGACGAAGTCGAAGTACACTGTCCGAGACCCTCCGATGCTCGTCGTCCCGCCCCCCGTGCTCCCCATGCTCGCCAAGCGCGTCTCGACCCTTCCCGAGGGCGACGCCTGGATCTTCGAGCCGAAGTGGGACGGCTTCCGCGTGCTCGTCTTCCGTGACGAAGACGAGCTGACGCTGCAGAGCCGTGACGGTAAGCCGCTCGGCCGCTATTTCCCGGAGCTCACGGCCGCGCTGCTCGCCGCGCTGCCGGCGCGGTGCGTCCTCGACGGCGAGATCGTCATCGCGAAAGAGGGCGCGCTCGACTTCGACGCGCTGCAGCTCCGCCTGCACCCGGCGGCGTCGCGCGTGAACCTGCTGGCGAAGGAGAGCCCGGCGTCGATCGTCGTCTGGGACCTTTTGTGCGACGGCGACCGCGATCTCCGCGCGGAGCCCTTCCACGCGCGCCGCGCCGCGCTAGAGAACCTGCTCGAAGGCGCCGCGGCTCCCTTGCACGTCACGCCGGCGACGACCGATCGCGCCGTCGCCGCCGACTGGTTCACGCGCTTCGAGGGCGCAGGCCTCGACGGCGTGATGGCCAAGTCGCGCGCCGGCGCGTACGAGCCGAACAAGCGCGTGATGCTCAAGGTCAAACACGAGCGCGAGTGCGACTGCGTCGTCGCCGGCTTCCGTTGGCACAAGCAGGGCGACGGGACGGCCGTGGGCTCGCTCTTGCTCGGCCTCTACGACGACGACGGCGCGCTGCACCACGTCGGCGTCTCGGCGAGCTTCACCGCGGAGAAGCGGCGCGCGCTCGTCGCGCACCTGGCCCCCTACCGCGAGCGCGCGCTCGAGGCTCACCCGTGGCGTCACTGGGCCGGCGAAGGCGACGGCGGCAGCGCCGGCCAGCGAATGCCTGGCGGCAAGAGCCGGTGGAGCGGGGGCAAGGATCTCTCGTGGGAGCCCCTCCGGCCCGAGCTCGTCGCCGAGGTCGCGTACGATCACATGCAAGGCACGCGCTTCCGGCACACGGCGCAGTTTCGAAGGTGGCGCGCCGACAAGCCGCCGGCCGCGTGCACGTACGCGCAGCTCGACGTCGTGCCGCCGACCGAGCTCTCGACGATCTTCGCTTAGCGCGCGCGCGTGGATTCGCGCCACGCGCGCGTCGGATCGTCGTCCGGATCGGGCGTCTCTTGCGGCGGCCGCGAGGCCTCCGGCACGTGACGGAGGTTGATGCGGATCCGCGTCCAGGTCGACGAGCGGCCGCGCATCGTGTCGACGAGCACGTCGTCCACGGCCAAGAGCGCCGCGGCCTCGGGGTGCCGCAGCCGCCAGCGCGCGAGGCCGGCGAGCGCCTCTTCTTTGCTCGGCGAATGGGCGACGACGACGAGCGGCATCTTCGCCCGCGGCGCGCGCGCGCCGGCCGCGCCCGCAGGCTTGCGCGCCCCCTTCGCGCGCGACGGCGTGACGCGCGGCCCTTCGCCCTCGCCTTTGGCGAAATGCGGCGGCCACGGCGCGTCGCCGAGCCCCTCCGCTTCGTCCTTCGCCGCGAGCGCGAGCAGCCCCTCGAGCGAGCCGACGGCGGCGTCGATCCCCGCGTGCGGATCACCGAGCGCCTGAAACCGCTTCGGCACCGTGAGAACGGTGAAGTCCGCAGGCTCGCAGTCCGGCACCTCGCTCCACACGAGCGGCGTCGACACCCGCGCGTCGGCGAGCGGGCGCACCGAGTACGCCGAGCAGGTGGTGCGGTCCTTGGCGTTCTGGTTGTAGTCGAGGAACACGCCGTGCCGCTCCTCCTTCCACCACTTGGAGGTCGCGAGCGT
>JAYVXL010000442.1:0-1636 GCA_043785185.1 Myxococcales bacterium | reverse complement strand
CGACGTCCTCGGCCGTGAGCCCGGCGCCGTCGAGGTGCTTGAGGACGACGCGCCGCCCGAGCGACAGCTGCACAGCGTCGTAGAGGCGCGACACCGACTCGTCCCCGAGCGGGCGCTCGATCTCGTAGCGCTTCGCGACGACGGTGCCGCGCTCGAGGCGAACGATCGGTTTGTTCGCGCTCGTCACGAGGCGCGCGCCGGTCTTGGGGCACGTCTGCGCGCTCAGCGAGTGCGGGGCGCCGCAGTGAGGGCACCACAAAAAGCCTTTCATCGGACCGGCGCCCCCTGGCTCGAGCGTAGGGCAGGCCGGGAGGCTTTGAAAGGCCCTCCAACGAAGCCCTTCCCTCCGCGTTCGACGGGTAGCATAAGGGCCGAGAGATGTTCCGGAGCATCTACGAGAGCCCGTGGTACCACCCGCTCCTCTGTTGGGTCGCGAGCGCCGCGCTTCTGCTCTTCGTCGCGCGTCGCCTCCCCTTCCTTTACGCATTCCTCGTCGCGTTCGTGCTCGCGATTCTGGCCGACGCCACCCTGACGGGGCCGTGGTCTCCCGTTTCGCCGGGCGGCGCGGCGGCGGCCGCGCTCGGCCTCGTCTTCGTGATTCTGGGAGATGCGCGGTACTTCCTCCTCGTCGAGCGCGCGCGCGCGGGGCGGCTGTCCGGGCGCGCCGCGGCGATCGCCTTCGGCTTCTCGCTGATCGTTCCTGGAGCGTCGTTCGTCGTTCGGCAGGCGTCCCCGCGTCTGTTCGCCGACATGCGCGTGGTGTTTTTCGCGTACGAGGGGCTCTTCGTGGTGCTCGCGGTGGGCCTGCGCGCTTGGCTGCCGCAGCGCCTCCGCGACGCCACGGCCGGCGAGCGGGCGTGGGCCCTGCGCGCCACCGAGTTCGAGATCGCCCAGTACGCGCTTTGGGCGCTCGCCGACGCGCTGATCCTCGCGGGCCTCGACGTAGGCTTTGCCCTCCGGCTCATCCCCAACACGATGTACTACGCGCTGTTCCTTCCCTTCGTCGCGTGGACCGCGCCGCGCGCTTCGCACGAGCCATGGCACGCCGCGACCGCGTAGCGCGCGCGCTCGTGGGCGTGGCCTTGCTGGTGACGCCGCTCGCCTGCCGGCCGAGCGCTCGCGCCGACGCCGACGCGACCGCAGAGGCGAGTCTGGAGTTCAAAAAGGACGGGGCGCTCGTCCGAACCATCTCGCTCGCGGAGCTCGCGCGCCAGGTGCCGGCGGAGACGTTCACTGCGTACGATCCCTACTACAACAAAAAGAAGACCTACCGCGCCCTCCCGGTCCGGCCGGTGCTCGAACGAGGGCTCGCCGGCACCGCGTCGCTCGAGTCGCAGGATTTCGTGCTGCGCGCGAAGGACGGCTACACCGTACCGCTCGCGGGCGCCCGCCTGCTCGAGCCGGGGGCGTACCTCGCGATCGCCGACGTCGACGTCCCGGCGTGGCAGCCGATCGGCCCGCAGCAGGCCAACCCCGGCCCGGTCTATCTCGTGTGGCGCGGCGACGGGCAGCAGGATCTCGAGACCCATCCGCGCCCGTGGCAGCTCGCGTCGATCGAGGTCGCGCGCTTCGACACCACGTTCCCGCACACGGTGCCGCGGGGCGAGCGGCCGGACTCTCCGGCGATGCGAGGGCT
>JAYVXL010000441.1:0-5654 GCA_043785185.1 Myxococcales bacterium | reverse complement strand
CGGGGGACGTCGCGTCGCTGTCGACGAGCGGGAAGTGGAAGCCGACGAGGCCGACGATGCGCAGCTCCGGGGCGCCGTAGCCGTTCAGGATCTGCGAGCCGGCGCCGGCGCCCCACCACCAGTTGTCCTTCGGGCCGAAGCGCATGCGGAACTCGCCGTTGTATTCGATCGGCGAGTTGCGCTTCTTTCCCGCGGTGTCACCGATGATCGTCGAGCTCTCGATGCCCGTCTGCCCGAAGACGGTGCCGCCGATGCGAAAGCGCTCGAAGCCCTTGCTGTCCTTGAGCGGAATGAAGCCGCCGACCGCCCACCGCCACTCGTTGCCGACGCCGAGCCCTTGATCGCGCTGCGGGTCGTTGATCGAGTTGTCGGGGCGGAAGTGGAATCCCGTGTTCGCGACGAGCGTGATGAAGCGCAGCGGCGTGTACTCGACGGTGCCCATGAGCATCGCGTTCGTGAGGCCGTCGCCGCCGAAATTCGCGACGGTGCCGGTCGGAGCGAAGACGCTGAGCTGCGCGCCGACGGCGAAGGTGCGGTCGGGCGAGCGGTAGAGGACGCCACGGAAGTCGACGCGGATGTCGCCCGCCGCGGGGCCGTCGGTGCTGAACGACGTGCGGCGGTTCGTGTTGAGGAGGCTCCCCGAAAAGTTCGGTTGGCTGCCGTCTTGGATCCACGTCACGGGCAGCGTCGCGGCGACGGTGAAGCGGTCGCCGACCTGAAAGCCCGCCGTCATGTACGACGTGAACTGGTCCTGGATGATGGCGCTCTTGGAGCCGTCGAGCGTCGCCCGGTCGCTCGAGATGTTGTTCGTGTGCAGCGGCCGCAGCGAGTAGCCGAGGCCGAGCTGCGCGAAGAACGTGGCCCGCGGCTGTGTGACCGGGCGGAAGAGGACGAGGCCGTCGTCCGGCGCGCCGGGCATCTCGAGGCGGTCGAGGTGAAAGGTCGACTGCTGGGCGAGCGCGCGTGGCGCCGCGAAGAGCCCGGCGGCGAGGCACGAGGCGGCGAGGCAAACGCGTTGTGCGCGGCGTGCAGGATTCTTCGAGATGGCCATCTGGGAAGGGAGTGCGCCCGACGACTGCGTGGGTCTGACCGTACCCGACAAGCCGCCAAGGTTGCTTCAAAATAGTCCCCCAGGTGGAACGGGAAGGCCAAGAAGGCCGAGAAGCGGGGGCCTTTGGGGCCGAATGCCTTGACGTCGTTTCTGGAAGATGCTTATTTGCGCACCCCCCAATGAAACGCACGTACCAGCCCCACAACTTGCGCCGCGTCCGGACGCACGGCTTCCGCGCCCGTATGGGCACCGCCGGTGGTCAGAAAGTCCTCGCGAACCGCCGGCGCAAGGGCCGCAAGCGTCTGTCGGTCGGCGTCTACAAGAAGTAGCCGCGTTCGACGACCCGGACGCCGCACGCGATGCCGCCCTCGGGGCCTCCCGTGCACGCGGCCGCCTCGGCGCGCTATCCGAAGTCGCGGCGCGTCCGCAGGCGCTCGGATTTTCTGCGTATTCAGCAAGATTCGCGGCGTGTCACGTGCGCCCATTTCGTGCTGCTGCTCGGCGCGCAGACGGGCGCGCCAGGGCCGTCACGGCTGGGGCTGGTCGTGACCAAGAAGGTCGGCAACGCCGTCGCGCGAAACCGCATCAAGCGGCTCTGCCGTGAGTGCTTCCGGGCGTGGAAGGATCTGCTCCCCGCCGGCGTGGACCTCGTCGTCATCGCCAAAAACGGGGCAGATTCGATGAGCTTGGCGTCCGTCCGCGCCGAGTGGGCGGGCGTCGCGGGGCATATCCGAAAACGCGCCGCCGAAACGGTGGCGCGCGGGCCGATCCGTGCGCATGCTCTGCCCGGGAAAAAGGCCACCTGAACGTCGTGATCGCCACGCTCCTCCTCGCGCTGATCCGGGCCTACCAGCGGCTCGTCTCGCCCGTCCTCGTCGGCCTGCTGGGCCCGGCGTGCCGGTTCGAGCCCTCATGCTCGCGCTACGCCGCCGAGTGCATCGCCACGCACGGCGCGGGGAGAGGCAGCTTGCTTTCGATCGTGCGCGTGTGTAAGTGCCACCCGTTTCACCCCGGCGGGGTCGACCTCCCGCCGCGCGCCTCCGCCGCCGAAAGAAGCCCGAATGGATCGTAACGCCGTACTTCGTTGGCTCCTCATCGCGGTGGCCATGTTCGCCTTCTGGAAGTGGGGCATGCCGGCCATCACCGGCAAGAGCGACAAGGTGCAGAGCAACGTCCCCGAGGAGCTCTACGCCAACGGGCCCGGTTTCGTGCCCGACGCGGTCGACAGCCCGGCCCCCGGCGGGCCCGCGTGGGAGCCCAAAGAGGGCGAGCTCTGCAAGATCAAGGGCAAGCGCTTCGAGGCGGAGATGTCGACGCGCGGCGCCGCGCTCACGCACTTTTGGATCAAGGACGCGCGCTACGCCGGAACCGACGGCTTCGACATGTCGACGACGCCGGACCACGAGCGCTGGCGCTCGCTTCGCACGCTGTTCCGCGCGGACGGCGCGACCGACCAGCTCAAGTACGACCGCTTCGACTGGAGGCTGGAGCGGCTGGGAGGTGACGGCGAGACGGGCTGCACGTTCACGTACGCGGACGACGAGGCCGCGATCAAAAAGACGGTGAAGGCCGGCGAGCGCCCCTTCGAGCTGACGGTCGAGACCGAGGTAAAAAACCTCACGGACGGGCCGAAGAAGCACCGCTTCGAGATCCAGGCCTTCGCGTTCCGCACCAACGGCGAGGTCAAGGGCAGCCTCGGCCGGGTGTCACCGTTCGCGACCGAGCTCGACTGCGCCCGCGCGACCGACGTGCAGCGCAAGCAGAAGGACGACTTCAAGGCCGGCTGGTACGCCGAGCCGCTCGTCGATCGCTGGGTCGGCGTGAACAACTACTACTTCGTCCAGGCGATCATCCCCGAGGGAGGCGACAAGGTCGAGTGCGGCCTGCTCGCCGAGGAGCGCCGCGCGATCGGGAGGCCCGCCGACGACGACGCGTCGGGCGCCGTCTACCACGGCAAGCTCACCTACCCGGTGAAGGAGCTCGGGCCCAAGGAGGCGGCGACGTACCGGCAGACGGCGTTCTTCGGCCCGAAGGAGCGCGACGTGCTCGCGCAGGCCGCGGGCGGGCGTCCGGGCCTCGGCGACGCCATCAACCTCGGCTTCTTCTCGCCGGTGGCGAAGTTCCTCATCAAGATCCTGGAGTTTTTCCACGACAAGGTGACCAACAACTGGGGCTTGGCGATCATCGTGATGACGATCTGCCTGCGCCTCATCCTCTTCCCGCTGTCGCTCAAGCAGATCAAGACGACGATCGCGATGCGCAAGCTGAAGCCGGAGATGGACGCGCTCGGCGCCCGCTACGGGGACGACGCGCAGGCCAAGCAGCTCGCGACGATGGAGCTCTATCGCAAGCACGGGGTGAACCCGCTCGGCGGGTGCCTGCCGCAGCTCGTTCAGATGCCCGTCTGGTTCGCGATGTACACGACGCTTCAGACGGCGGTGGAAATGTACCACACGCAGTTTTTGTGGTTCACCGACCTCTCCGCCCCCGATCGCTTCTACATTCTCCCGCTCGTTCTCGGCGTGTTCATGATCGTGCAGCAGCGGATCGTGCCCCAGCAGGGCATGGATCCAATGCAGCAGAAGATGATGATGTACATGCTCCCGGCCGTCTTCACCGTGATGATGCTCTTCCTCCCGGCCGCGCTCGGTGTTTACATGCTGACCAACAGCTTGCTTGGCATCGGCCAGCAGTTGGTCGTCGAAAAGGTCGCACCCCGATCGTCATCGGGACCCTCGAAGGGCGAAATCGTCGTCAAACAAGTCGATGGCGCCGGCCCCGCGAGTCTAGGAAAGGGAAAAGCACGTGTCTGAGACCACCACCGATCCGAAGCAGCAAGACGGACAGGGCGCCCGCGTCGCCGCGAGCGAAGAAGGCTTGGACGCGCAGACGGCCCGCAGCCTGGGCTTCGTCCGCACGCTGCTCACGCACATGCAGATGGACACCGAGGTGAACCTCGCGCCCGACGACGGCGAGGGGAACGATGACGAGATCCGCATCGAGATCGAAGGCCCCGACGCGGGCCGCGTGATCGGCAAGCGCGGCCAGGTGCTCGAGGCGATCCAGTACCTCACGAGCCGCGTCGCGCACCGCGCCGGCGAGGAGCGCAAGCACGTCCAGGTCGACGCCGAAGGCTACCGCGCCCGCCACGAAGACCAGCTCGCCGACATGGCCAAGCGCCTCGCGCAACGCGTCGCGCAAGAGGGCAAGGTCATCACGTTCGATCCGATGAGCGCGCGCGACCGGCGCATCGTGCACATGGCCCTCAAGGAGATGGAGGGCGTGCGCACCGAGTCGAACGGCGAGGGCCCGGATCGTCGCGTGCAGATCATCCCGGTCCGCCCGGCGCAGGGCTCCTGAGCCGGCCCGCGCGCGCGCGGACCTGGCCAACCTAGCGGGCGCCTGCGATGCCGCTGTACACGAACCTCGACGGCACGACGCCGGACAAGAGGCTCGGCGCGCTGCTGAAGTGGCAGATCGGGCGCATCCGCGAGAGGAAGTGGAGGAGCGAGGACGGCTTCGTCACGCCGCGGCGTGAGAACGACGGGACCGCGCTCCGCCACGCGTCCGCGCACCTGACGTGGATCGGCCACGCGACGTTCGTGAAGCGGCTCGCGGGCAAGCTCGTCGCGACCGATCCGATCCTCGTGCCGCGTGTCGGTACGTTCAAGCGCCTGACGCCGCCCGGCGTGGCGCCGGAGCGCTTGCCGCCGATCGACGTCGTGACCGTCTCGCACTCGCACTACGACCACATGGACCTCGCGTCGCTGAAGGCGCTCGGGCGCGGGCCTACGTACGTGGTGCCGCGCGACTGCGGCGAGCTCCTCCACGAGGCGGGGCTGCCGAACGTCGTCGAGCTCGGGTGGTTCGAGTCGGTCACGCTCGGCGACCTCACGATCACGCTCGTGCCCGCGCAGCACTGGTCGATGCGCTTGCCGTGGGACAGAAACCGGCGGCTCTGGGGCGGGTTCGTCTACGAGGCCAAGGAGGGGCCCACGACGTACCACGCCGGCGACACCGCGTTCAGCGAGCGCGTCTTCCGCGCGATCGCCGAAAAATTCCCGAAGATCGACTACGCGCTCCTGCCCATCGGCGCGTACGACCCCGTCTGGTTCATGCAGGAGCAGCACATGGGGCCGGAGGAGGCGGGGCGCGCGTGGGAGCTGCTCGGCGCGCGCCACCTCGTCGCGATGCACTGGGGCACGTTCAAGCTGACCGACGAGCCGTTCGGCGAGCCGCCGGAGCGCATGCGCGCGTGGTGGAGAGCGCAGGGGCACGCGGAGGAGCGGCTGTGGATCCTCGACGTCGGCGAGACGCGGGCGATGGGCGGAGGATGACGGCCCCGCGCGCGCCGCTCCTCGCCGCGCTCGGCGCGCGACGGTTCGCGCTTGCGCTCGCGCTCGCGTTCGCGGCCGCGGGGTGCCCGAGCTCCTCCTCGTCCGTCGCGGGTGACGGCGGCCTTGGCGACGACGGCGGCTTCGTCGCCCTCGACGGAAGCGGGATCTGCGCGAGCTTCACGCACTCGGGCGATCCGTGCGCGCCCGCGAGCGGGACGATCTGCTTTCGCCAGTGCAAGACCGACGGGTGCCAGTGCAAGGCCGGC
>JAYVXL010000440.1:0-5671 GCA_043785185.1 Myxococcales bacterium | reverse complement strand
AGCCATCTGGCGCAACATCCAGAAGTTCATCTTCTTCCTGCTCTCCTCGAACGCCGGCCTCCTCTTCACCGTGTTCGCCGCATCGTTCCTGCCGATGCTGAAGCCTCTCCGGCCGCTGATGATCCTGTGGATCAACCTCGTCACCAACGGCCTACCGGCGCTCGCGCTCGGCGTCGATCCGCCGGACCCGACGCAGATGATGGAGCCGCCGCGCAAGGCCGGCGCGGAGCTGCTCGGCGCGCGCGAGTACCTCGGCATGCTCGTCGTCGGCCTCTGGATGGGCGCGTGCGCCATGGCTTGCTACATGTGGCCGTGGCACCGCGTGCACGTCTCCGAGCACGCGCGCGCGATCGCGTTCTCGCTCCTCGCGCTGAGCCCCCTCTTCCACGCGTTCAACTGCCGCTCGGCGACGGCGGGCGTGTTCGGCCTGCGACCGCTCGTGAGCCTGCCGCTCGTCGCCGCGGTCGTCGTGAGCGGCGCGATCCACCTGGTCGCCATCGTCGTCCCCAGCTTGCGCGCCGTGTTCTCGACGTACGCGCTGGACACGTACGAGTGGTGCGTTCTCCTCGCGTTTTCGGCGTCGATCGTGCCGGGCGTCGAGCTCTTGAAGCTGCTGCAGCGCCGCGGGCTCATTGGATCAGGCCTCGGGCCGCTGTCGCGCCGCGCGTAGTAGACTCGGGGGCGCGATGCGCACGCCCCCTCCCCTCCTTGTCTCCGTCGCTCTCATCGCTTCGCTCGCCGCGTGCGGCGGCGGCGGCCCGTCCGCGAAGGGCCCGGACGGCAAGACGGGCGCCGTGGCCGCCGCCGGCGATCGCCCGATCGGCGAGCTCGCGTTGGCCAAAGGCGGCCTCGCGTCGCTCGGGGGCGCCGGCAACCGCGAGGAGGAGCCCGTGCCATCCGCCGTCATGGACACGTTCCGCCTCGACCTCGTCGACCCGAAAGCGCGCGTGAAGGTCGACGGCGTGCTCGGCGAATGGCCCGGCCGCGTGCGCGCGCGCACGCCGGTCAAGGGCGCCGGCGACGGCCTCGCGTTCGCCGCGGCGCTCCAGTACGACGACCAGAAGATCTACGTCGCCGGCGAGGTGACCGAGAAGAGCTTCGTCCGCACCGCGAGCTACGCGGAGACGGAGGATCACGCGTCGCTCGTCCTCGCCTTCCCGTCCGGAGGCACGTTCGTCACCTACGAGATCGGCCTCTTCGCGGGAAAGGAGGGCGACGTCGCGGGCGCCGTTCGCTTCCTCTCGGGCGGCCGCGGCGACGTCCCGGGGGCGAAGCTCGTCGAGGCCCCTGCGCCGAGCGGCGGCGGTTACACCTTCGAGGCCGTCATCCCGTGGAGCACGTTCGCCGAGGCGCGCACCGTTCGCGTCGGCCTCCGCGGCGTCGCGCGCTATTACGACGCCGACGCCGCCGGCGTGCGCGCGATCGTCGCGACCGGCGCGGGCTCCGTCGAGTCGCCGGCCGCCCTGCCCTACGTGCCGACCCAGCCCGAGCAGTCGATCATCGAGGGCCTGCTCATCCCCAAGCGGCTCTCGCAGACGCCGCGCGCCGAGGCGCTCGCCGACGTGGGCGGCGACGCGATGAAGGAGCGCGTGGCCGTCTACGACCACTACTTCACGATCTGCGGCCCCGGGTACCGCGGCGGCAAAGAGTTCTTCTTCCGCGACCTCGCCGCCGACCTCGTCAGCCTCGACGCGCGCGACGTGACCGCCCGCGGCAAGGACGACGTGCTCGTGCGCCGCCGCTTCAAGGTGCCGGGCAGCGAGGGCCGCACCCGCGAGTGGTTCGAGATCTGGAGCGTGCTCAAGACCGACGAGCCGGTGACGACGTTCGCGCACGAGATCGCCGTGGTGAGCGGCGCGCGGCGCGTCGCCAACGCGGTGCACGTCTCCGCGCGCGAGGTCGAGATCTCCGTCGAGCCGGCGAGCGGCTGGGACGCGTCGTCGTACGCCGAGCCGCAGTCCACCGACGTCGAGCCGGTCCTTCTCCCGTGGGGCAGCGTCAAATCGCAGCTGTTCAAGTTCGAAGCCGGCAAGTTCGCGAAGTCGAAGGAGGTCGCGCAGGCGCCGACGCCCGCCGCCGGCGCGGTGACGGCGCAGGCCGCCGCGCGACCCGAGGCCGCCGCCGCCCCTGCGGCGCACGTGCCCGAGGCGCAGACCGTCCGCAAGGGGAGCGACCTCTCGTCATTGCTCTTCGCCCAGTACAAAGCCGACAAGGGCCTGCCCGCGGACACCAAGCCGCGCGTGGACCTCGAGGTTCACGTCGCCGGCGACGCGCGCGCCGAGCGCGTCCTGCTCGTCGGCAAGGACCTCGTCGTCTTCGGCCCCGGCTTCCGGAACGGCACCCAGTACGCGACGCTGACGCTGCAGCAGTTCGCCGACCCCGCCGACGTCACCGACGTCACCGCGCGCGACCTCACCGGCGACGGCGGCGCCGACCTCGTCGTGCGCGGCAAACGCCGCATCGCGGCGCCGGCGGCGAACGGCGGCGACCCCGTCGAGCTCGAGGCGATGTTCGTCTACGAGGTGAAGGGTCCGCAGATCACGCGCGTCTTCGCGATCGAGACGGCGCGCGAGCAGTCCGGCAAGCGCGTGCAGGGGCTCGTGCAGTTCGTTCCTGCGCGCGGCGGGAAATCGTTCGACATCGACGTGCGCCCCGGCGTCGCCAAGGGGTGGACGGAGAAGACGTTCCCCTGGCGCGAGGACAAACCGGGCGGCGGCATCGAGCCGCTGCTCCTCCCTTGGGGCACGACCGGGACCCTGCGCTACCGCTACGACGGCACGACGTTCGTGCTCGCGAAGTAGCCGTTCGGCGCTCCGCTCACTTCCCCCAGGGGTCGCAGCCCTTCTCGGTGATGTCGCACTTCGGCTTGCCGCCGGGCCTGGCGGCGCCCGTGGCGGGCGCGGGAGGCCCGGAGGGCTTGACCGGCTTCGCGCCCGCGTAGAGCGACGGCAGCTTCACGAGCATCCGGCGCTCGCTCCTGTCATCGAGGACGACCGGCGTGTCCTTGTATCCTGCACGCTTCGCCACGAGCTCGACCGATTCGCCCTTCTTCAGGTTGACGGCGAACGGCGGACCGTCGAGCGCGACGTCGCCGCGGAAGAGCTTGGTGTCGGCGGGCTCGAACGAGAGGAGCACCTCGCGCGGCGCCTCCGCCGCGGGCGGCGCCGCGACCGACGGATCCGCCGGCGGCGCGCCGGCCGCGAAGCCGGTAGCGGGCGCGGACGCGGCGGCCGTGGCGTGGCTCTCGCCTGTCGTCGCGCGGCTCGGCTTGCTCGTCGCGATCGCCCACGTCACGCCGAGGAGGCCCAGGCCGAGGGCGCCGCCGACGACCGCGAAGAGCGGCCAGCGGCTGCGCGACAGGCCCGCCGGCGTCGCCGGGACGGACTCCGGCATCGCGCTCGCGCGGTTGCGGAAGTAATCCTGCGGCACGTTGAAGCCGCCCGACCGTCCCATCATCTCGGCGACGGCGAGCGGCACCTGCCCGTGCTCGAGCCGCTCGAGATCGAGCGCGAGCTCGCCCATCGTCGGGTAGCGCCCCTCCGGCTTCTTGCTCAGGCACTTGAGGACGATCGCGTCGAGCCCCGGCGGCACCTCCCCCGGCGGCGGCACGAGCGCCAAGATCGACACCGGCGCCTTGTACATGTGCTGCGTGAGGATCCCCATGAAGTTGTCGGCGTCGAACGGCACGCGCCCGCTCGCGAGCTCGTAGAGGATGACGCCGAGCGCGTAGATGTCCGTCCGCTGATCGACCGGCGTGCCCGCCGCCTGCTCCGGGGACATGTAGTGCGGCGTTCCGAAGACGCTGCCGGCGCGCGTGATCTTCTGCGACTCGCTCCCCATCACCTTGGCGATGCCGAAATCGAGGATCTTCGCGAAGTCCTTGTCGCTCCCATGCGCGACGAGCATCACGTTGTCGGGCTTGAGATCGCGATGGACGATGCCCGCCTCGTGCGCGGCGGCGAGGCCGAGCGCGATCTGCTTGCCGACGTGCAGGATGCGCGGGGTCGGCCACGGCTTGCCCTTGGTCAGGAGCATCCGCTCGCCGAGGCTGCCGCCGTCGAGGTACTCCATGACGAAGTACGTCGCGCCGTCGGGGAGCTGCCCGAAGTCGGAGATGTCGACGATGTGCGGGTTGCCGATCGACGAAGCGCTCTTGGCCTCCTGGAGGAAGCGGTCGGTGAGCTCCTTCTCGCGCTTGGCGTCGCTCTTCAGGATCTTGATGGCGACGCGCTTGTCGATGACCTTGTGGCGCCCCTTGTAGACGTAGCCCATCCCGCCCTCGCCGATGAGCGACTCGACGAGGTAGCGGCCGTCGATCGTCCGGCCGATGTACGGGTCCTGCCTCGCGGGCACCGGCGGGGTCGTGCCGGCGCTCGTGACGTCGACGCCGTCCGGGCGATCGACCGCCGTAGGCTCTTCGCCGGGGGTATGGGAGGGGCCGGAATCCATGGCAAGGAATCCCCGAAGGGCTCCTCTGGTTAATACCCCCGGATGGCCGATTCGACAAAACGCTCCGGCGCGAAAACGCGCCCCCGCAGCGTGAAATGGGCGGTCGTGTGGGATGCCGCGACGCCCCGGCGGCTCTTGGACTGTGGTAGGGAGCGACGGCAGGAGCACTCTTGGGATACCCGCTCAATCTCGCGCTTCGCTACCTAGGTTCGAGGAAGCGCAGCGCCTTCATCTCCGTCGGCACCGCGTTCGCGATGCTCGGCGTGACCTTGGGCGTCGCAGCGCTCGCGATCGTGATGAGCGTCACCGGCGGCTTTCAGGAGCAGTTTCGCGAGAAGGTGCTGGGCGTCAACGCGCATGTCCTGGTGCTCAAATATTCGATCGATTTCCGCGAGTACCGCGACATCATGAAGAAGGTGGAGCACGTCAAAGGGGTCACCGGTGTGGCGCCGTTCGTGATCAACCCGATGATGGTGACCCATGGGGATCGCACAGCTACCGGCGTCCTGCTGAAGGGGGTCGACCCCGAGCTCATGCCAAAAGTGCTCGATTTGCCGAAGCACATCCTCGAGGGCGGATCGCTCGAGGGGCTGCGCAAGCCGGACGCGAAGGCTCCGGAGCGGGTGAACGATCCGTTCCGCCCCGATCCCTTGGACCTCCTCGCCCCGCCCGCGGCGCGCGACGGCGGCGCCTCCGATCACACCTCGCTCCTCGATGCCATCCACCGCCAGATCGAGGAGGACGCGGCGCATGCGTCGCATCCCGCGAGCGTCGACGCGGCGCCGCGCCCCAGCCTGCCGGCGAATCCGTCCAGCGCGCCGCTCGGCGATGTGACCCCAGTCGGCGGCTTCGCCAGCAAGCTCCCCGACGAAGACGTGCTCCCCGAGGAGGTCGACCCCGATCCTTGCAAGAGCAAAGAACAGATACGCCGATTGCCGGGCGTCGTCGTCGGCCGCACGCTCATGAAGCAGCTCGACGTGGGGATCGGCGACTGCGTGCAGATCTCCTCGCCGACCAACGGAATCTCGATCGGCGCCAACGGCGCCCGGCCGCCGATCGCGAAGCAATTTCGCGTGATCGCGTCGTTCGAAGCGGGGTTCGATCAGTACGACTCGAAGCTCGTTTACACGGATCTTTACGAAGCGCAGGCGTTCTACGAGCAAGGTGACAGCGTCACAGGCGTCGAGATGAAGGTCGACGATATCGACCGCGCCCACGAAAT
>JAYVXL010000439.1:0-5677 GCA_043785185.1 Myxococcales bacterium | reverse complement strand
CGCGCTGGGTGCGCATGAAGGAGCGCTACGGCGTCGACCCGCAGTACCCGATCGGGCGCTACTTCAACGGGCTCACCGGCGCGACGGTGCCGAGCCGCGCCGGCGAGCTCTACGACGGCGTGGGGCCCGACGGGCAGAAAAACCTCACGTACAATCCGACGAACGACTGCACCAATCCGCTGTTCGCGGCGACCCTGCCGAGCTCGGCGAGCGACGAGCTCTGTCACCTGCCGGCGGGGCCGCGCGCCGGCAACCTCGTCGTGTTCGCGACGATCACCGGCGTCCCCGAGGGGCTCCTTGCTCGTGGGCTCGACGCGGCCGCGTGGACGAGGATCGTCGGCAAGGACCAGCGCCACCACGACCTCGCCGGCATCGACCCGCACATGCTCCAGTCGCAGGCGCCGCGCGCGGGGCTACCGCCGCCCGCGAGCCCCGACAACGCCGACCCCTCGCACGGGCGCGAGTGGGACACCGGGCTGGTGGACTTGCAGTATGCATGCACCTTCCCGCTGACGACCCCGAAGGACTGCAGGGACCCGCGCTTCGCCGGCGCGTGTGACTGCGCGCTCGGTACGCCGCCGCTGCCGCCCTTGTGTGATGCGACGACGCCCACCACGCAGATTCGCGGAAAGGCGTACCCGGGAATTCGCCAGCTCGAGCTGGCGCGCGAGCTCGGGCAGCGCGGCGTGGTGGCGTCGATCTGCCCGTCCGCGACCGACACGGCGGACGGCTACAAGAGCGCGCTGCGGGCCCTCGGCGACCGCATGGTCCCGTCGCTCGTGCCGTCGCTGCAGTAGCCGGCGCGGCGCGCTCACGTCGGCACGCGCGGCAACTCGCGGGTGGCCGCGGGCGCGGGCTCGGCCTCTTCGAGGAGCTCCTCGAGCGCGACGCGGACTTTGGGCTCGGCGCAGTGCTCGGCGGCGACGCGCAGGCGCGCGCGCTCGTCGCCCTCGAGCCCCATGGCGAGCGTCTCGGCCGCGAGGACGCGCACGGACGGCTCGGCGGCCGCGCCCTCGACGACCTCCCACAGCTGCTCGCGGTTCACCGCCGCGGCGCGGTAGTCGCCGGCGCCGTGCGACGCGGCGAGAAAGCGCGCCGCGCCCGCGCCGGTGGCGGCCTCGGCGGCGTGCGCGGCGTGGACGTGCGACGCGTCGGTGCGCGTGCGCGCGGCCGCGTCCATCGCCGCCTCGAAGCGCGCGACGAGCGCGTCCCGTCGCTTCGCGTCGTCGCCGTGGAGCTGCAGCCGAAGCAGCTCGCGCTTGCCGCGCGCGACGACGATGTCCGGCCCCTCGGCGCGCACTGTGTCCACGTCCGTCCACGCGGTGAACTGGGCGGGGCCCGAGCCCATCACATACACGCCGTCGATGCCGACCTTGATGCGCGACACGCGCCGCAAGAGCACGACCGAGCCGAACGCCGTCGCGATGTACGTGACGAGCGCAGCAGCGCCCTGCAGATTCGACAGCTTGAGGCTGATCGCCCCCCACAGAAAGAGAAACGGCAGGACCCCCACGGCCGCGACCGCCGAACGCGTCGCCCACGTGACGGCGAGCGCGCGGAAGATCGTCTCGCCGGGGTCGACCGGCTCGGCCGTGCTCGCTTCTTCGTGCACCGCCGACGTGGCGCTGCGAATCGCCGCGCGCGCGAGCGCCGTCATTCCGAGCGCGCCGAGCACGACGCCGAGCTCCTGCCCGTACACCCACGCGTTCGCCTGCAGCGTCACGAGCGACGCGAGGCTCCAGCGCACCATCCACACGCCCCCGAAGAGGAACCACGCGGCGCCCGGCAGATACGGCAGCACCTTGGTCACGAGCGTGGGGTACGCGCGCGCGGCGAGCGCCCACGAGCCCTTGCGCGCGCCGAGCGCGCGGCCGACGGCCGAGAGGACGACGACGAGCGTCGCCATGTACAGCGTCATCCCGAAGGCGGCGCGGAGGGGAGGGACGACGCCCGGCGGCAAGTGATGCAAAAACCACGTCGCCCACGGCGGCCACATCTGGCGCGTGAGCCACTGGACGAAGAACGCCGCGCCGAACGCCGCGCCGAGCTTCAGCCGCCGCGCGTCCTTCTCCGAGATGCGCCGGGCCATCCCGCTCATCGTAGCGGAACCGCGCGAGCCCCGCGCGCGCACGCCGATGCGCCGCAGCTACATGTGGGCGTCAGGCGTCGGTGGCGACGGCGCGGTCGATCTTGCCCGCGCGCGAGCCCTCGCCGCGCCGCTCGTCGTGCTCGACGCGCCCGTCCTTCAGCGTGACGACGCGAGGCATGCTTTGCGCGAGCTCTTTGTTGTGCGTGACGACCACGATCGTCGTGCCCCGCGCCCTGTTGATCGAGAAAAACAGCTCATGGATCGAGTCGCTCGTCGCGCTGTCCAGGTTGCCGGTCGGCTCGTCGGCGAGGATCAGCTTCGGCTCGAGGACGAGCGCGCGCGCGAGGGCGACGCGCTGCTGCTCACCGCCGGAGAGCTCCCCGGGCCGGTGCGACATGCGCTCCTTGAGCCCGACCTCTTCGAGCAGCGCGGTCCCGCGCGGCTCCATTTCGCGCTTCGACTTGCCCTGGATGAGGCCCGGCATGATGACGTTCTCGAGCGCGTTGAACTCGGGGAGCAGGTGGTGGAACTGGAAGACGAAGCCGATGACGCGGTTTCGCAGGTCCGCCAAGCGCGCGCTCGAGAGCGCGGTCAGCTCCTCGTCGGTCACGCGAAGCGAGCCGGCCGTCGGCACGTCGAGCGTGCCGATGCAGTGAAGGAACGTCGACTTCCCGGCGCCCGACTGGCCGACGATCGCGAGGATCTCGCCCTCGTGGATCTCGAGATCGATGCCGCGCAGCACCTCCAGCGTGCGCCCCATGTGCTGGAACGACTTGCGCATGTCCGACGCGCGGACGAGGACTTTCGCACCTTCGCTGGTCAAGTTGCCTCCACGGGGATCATCCGTCAGCCGAACCGAAGGCCGTCCACGGGACGGAGCTTGGACGCGGCGTGCGCGGGGTAGATGGTCGAGAGCGTGCAGATCGTGAACGCCGCGATGGCGACGACGAGAAAATCGAGGCCGCTCACCGAGATGGGCAAGCGGTCGATGTAGTAGACGTCCGGGTCGAGGCGCAGCCCGAACCACGCCAGGCCCGTGCACAAGGCGAGGCCGGTGCCCACGCCGAACACGGTGCCGATCGTGCCGATGATGACGCCCTCGGTCATGAACGTCTTTCGCACGTCCCCGTCGGTCGCGCCGAGCGCCTTGAGGATGGCGATCTCCTGGCCCTTCTCGGTGACCATGAGGAGCAGCGTGCAGATGATGCAGAAGCTCGCGACCATGATGGCGATGGACAGGATGATGAACGTGGCGAACCGCTCGAGCTTGAGCGCGCTGAAGAGGTTCTTGTTCATCTCGCGCCAGTCGCGGACGCGCAGGTCGTCGCGGCCCACGGCGGCCTGGACGATCGGCGTCATGAGCTCGGCGCGCTCGGCGTCCTCCACCTTCACGTCGATGGCGCTGATCTTCCCGTCGCTCGCGAAGTACTGCTGGGCGACCTCGAGGAGCGTGTACACGTGGCTCGCGTCGTACTCGTACATGCCGCTGTAGAAGATCGCCGCGACGCGGAATTTGCGGGTCCGCGGCATCACGCCCATCGGCCCGAGGTCGCCCAGCGGCGAGACGAGGGTGACGTCGTCGCCCACGTAGACGTGCAGCGTCTTGGCCAGCTCGCGCCCGATGATGACGCCGGGCTCGAGCGGCACCGCGGCGATCGCGCTGCGGACGACGGGGTCGATGTCGTCGGGCAGGCTCGGCAGGTCGACGCCCTTCATGTAGCGCTCGCCGCCGGGGCCGATGCCGATGACCTCGTCCGCCGGCAGGTGGCGCAGCTTGTCGGGATCGACGAGGTAGTCGAACGATCCGACGTCGATGTTGTTGCCGAGGTCGATGACCTTGCGAATGCTGTCTGGGTCGATGCCGCGCACGATCACGCCGGCGAGGTTCGACGGGCTCGAGATCATGACCTCGCCGTGGACGACCGGCGTGGCGCCGGCGACGCCGGGCAGCGCGCGGACGCGCTCGAGCGCCGCGCCGGAGTCGCCCCACGCCGTCTGCGCCGTCGTGTCGATGACGATATGCGCGTTGTTGCCGAGGATCTTGCGCTTCAAGTCCTGGCTGAAGCCGCCCATCACGCTGACGACCGACGACAGCGCACACGAGCTGATGGCGACGCCGCAGATGGACAGCACGCTGATCACCGTGAGAAACCCGCTCTTTTGGCTGCGCACGTGGCGCGTGGCGACGAACGACACGAACGTCCGCCCCTCCATGCGGTCCATCACCAGCGGGAGCGCGGCGAACATGACGGCGACGACGAAGAGCGTCGACCCAAAGAGCAGCACCGCGCTCTGGATCGTCTCCTTGTTCGAGAACGCGTGCCCGGCGACGGTCGCGTGCTTCGGCGAGACGCCGCTGCCCAGGATGTAGCGGACGTACACGAACGCGCCGACGCCTGCGCCGAGGAGGGCGCCGAGCGCTTGCAGCACGACGCGCGCGCGGCGGCCGTGCCGCGCGTCCACGATGGCGCGCCACAAGAGGAGCGCGCACCCGAGGACGACGACCGCCCCGACGACGCCGAGCTGCGTGTGGGTCAGCACCTAGGATTCCTTGCGCAGGAGCGGGAAGAGGATGACGTCTCGGATCGACGGCTGGTTCGTGAGCATCATGACGAGGCGGTCCATGCCCATGCCGAACCCGGCCGCCGGCGGCATGCCGTGCTCCAGGGCGCGAACGTAGTCCTCGTCGTAGTCCATCGTCTCTTCGGCCCCCTTGGCCTTCTTCGCGACCTGATCACGAAACCGCGACGCCTGGTCGGCCGGGTCGTTGAGCTCGCTGAACGCGTTGCAAAGCTCTCGCCCGTGTACGAACAGCTCGAAGCGGTCAACCAGCTCGGGCCGCGCGTCATTCCGGCGGGCGAGGGGGGAGACCTCGAACGGATAGTCCTTCACGAAGACCGGCAGCGAGTGCTTGCCGTCGCGGCTCCGGTAGTCCTCCGTCAAGAACGGCTCGGCGACGTACTCGTAGCACGCGAACAGGCGCTCGCCGTCGTTGTCGCACTTGGCGAGGCCCTTCCGGAGGTTGCTCCAGTCGAGCGCCTTGGCGCGCGGCGAGGCCTTCGACCACGGCTTGATCTGGTCCACGAAATCGGCGCGGAGGAGATCGACGAGGTTCGCGTCCTTCCACTCCGGGATTTGCGTGACGTTCGCCGCGGCGCGGACGGCCGCCGCCATCGGCACGCGGGCGAAGGGCTCGGCGAGCGTGAACGGGCGCGCCGCCGACCACTTGCCGTGGCTCTCCGGCATCGCCGCGGCGAGCTCCGCGTCGATGCCGCGGAGGAGGACCTCGGTGAAGGCCATCAGGTCTTCGTACGTCTGGTACGCCCAGTAAAACTCGAGCATCGTGAACTCGGGGTTGTGCCGGGTGCTGATGCCCTCGTTGCGGTAGCAGCGCGCGAGCTCGTACACGCGGTCGAAGCCGCCGACGAGGAGGCGCTTCAAGAACAGCTCGGGCGCGATGCGCATGAAGAGCTGCATGTCGAGCGTGTTGTGGTGGGTGACGAACGGGCGCGCCGCGGCGCCGCCGATGAGCGTGTGCATCGACGGGGTCTCGACCTCGAGGAAGCCGCGGCCGTCGAAGACCGCGCG
>JAYVXL010000438.1:0-5686 GCA_043785185.1 Myxococcales bacterium | reverse complement strand
CCGACTGGGCCATCCTGAACGCGCTCGTCAGCACGGCGGCGGGCGCGAGCTGGGTGAGCGTCCATCAGGGCGGCGGCGTCGGCATGGGGATGAGCCTGCACGCGGGCATGGTCATCGTCGCCGACGGCACCGCGGACGCGGCCGCGCGGCTCAGCCGCGTCCTCACGTGCGATCCGGGCATGGGGGTCCTTCGTCACGCCGACGCCGGCTACGAGGAGGCGATCGCGTGCGCGAAGCTGAAGGGCGTTCACATCCCGCACCGCGTGTAGCGGCGCCCACGCGCACGCGCACGCGCACCAGGAGCGACGTCACTCCGGGTAGTGGCTGAGCCCCACGCGGCGGCCGTCGGGGTCGCGAACGTACAGCGTAAACGCCGTCTCGGACTCCACGGAGATCCCTGCGTCGGCGAGGCGCTGCGTGTACTGTGCACGCTCCGCGCTCGGGATGGCGAACGCGACCATCTCCATCCCGCCGGCGGCGACGCCCGGCTCGCCCGGCTCCGCGCGCTCGAGCATCACGACGGCGTCGCCGGCGGCGAGCCAGACGCTGCGCGCGCCGTCGCGCCGGGTCACCGCGAGGCCGAGCACGCCGGCGTAGAACGCCTCGAGCCGCGGCAGGTCGCCCGTCCGCAGCGCCACGTGGTGGATGCGCATCGCCAGGACGCTAGCAGCCGGGGCGGACTGTGGTAAGTCGCTCCCATGCCCGAGCCGACCTCCACCGGCGCCTCCGCCGCTTCACCGTGCCGCGTCGTCGTCGCGACGCACGGGAACTGCTTCGACGGCATGTGCTCGGCCGCGCTCTTCACGCGCCTCCTCACGCACGTGCACCCGGGGCGGTCGTTCGCGTTCACCTACCTCGGCCAGGGCTACGGCCCCGGGCAGAACGGCGTCGACGCCAAGGTGCTCGACGGCGACATCAACGCCGTCCTCGACTATCGCTTCTCGGCGTCGCCGAAGCTGACCTGGTACTTCGATCACCACGTGAGCGCGTTCCCGTCGCCGGACGACAAATTGGCCTACGACGCGCGCGCCGCCGCGCCCGACGCGGCGCGCCGGTTCTTCCATGACGGGGCGTACGGCTCGTGCACGAAGCTCATCACCGACGTCGGCGCGGCGCGCTTCGGCCTCGACCCCGCCCCGCTCGCCGAGCTCGTGCGGTGGGCGGACATGATCGACACCGCGTCGTTCCCGAGCGCGAAGATGGCCGTCGACAAGGACGAGCCGGTGCTCCAGCTCATGACGGTCGTCGAACACCTGGGGGACGACGCGTTCCTCGCGAAGATGGTTCCGCGCCTGCTCGAAGAGCCGATCGCCGACGTGGCGCGCGGCGCCGACGTGAAGGCGGCGTTCGCGCCGCTCCAGGACGGGCAGCGCGCGTTCGTCGAGCTCGTGAAGAAGCACGCCGCCGAGTCGGGAGGCGTCGTCCTCGTGGACCTGACCGACACCCTTCTCGAGGTGGCTGGCAAGTTCGTCACGTACGCGCTCTATCCCGAGAGCGCGTACTCCGTCATGGTGTCGCGCGGCAAAGGGAAGCTGAAGATCAGCATCGGCTTCAACCCGTGGTGTCACAAGGCCCGGGCGCACAACATCGCGAAGATCTGCGAGCGCCACGGCGGCGGCGGCCACCCGGTCGTCGGCGCGATCTCGCTCCCGGTCGACAAGGTCGAGGACGCGAAGAAGCTCGCGAAAGAGATCGCCCGAGAGCTCGCGACCTGAATCCGTCCGCGCGGCGCTGCCGTGCTGCCGCGCTCAGTCGCAGCTCACCGGCACCATGGGAAGGCCCGACGGCGGCGGCTGAAGGAAGACGCCCTCCGGCAGCGGCGGGTTCCACGTGACGACGTCGTACGTGAAGACGACCTGCTCGTCCTTCATCGGCACGTCGACCTCGATTTTGCGCGGCAGCTCGGACTCGCAGCGCGGCCCGCTCGGCGGCATCGGCGGATCGATCCCGTCGGGATCGACGCGCTCTTTGGCCATCGCGGTCGCGCGATGCCCGCCGAGCTTCGCGTCGTAGAGGACGTCGCCGTACTGTCGCACGGTGACGCGCACGAGGCGCAGGCGCTGCTCAGACCAGGGCTTGGCGAGGTCGTCGGGGTGCGGCTCCATGCGCAGCTCCTCGGAGGCGTCGCGCGTGCTCGGAACGGTGACGACGTAATAGCCGCTGCCGCTCCACGCGATCGTGCCCGCGTTCGGCTCGTGCTTGAGGATGGGCGCCTGGCCGCGCAGCAGGTCGACGAGCGCGTGGCCGGGGATGGGCACTTGGGTCAGGCGCGCGATGTTGCAGGCGCTCGCCGGGCCGTAGAGGAAGCGCTTCTCGCGCAGATCGGTCAGCGCGAAGAGCTTCCCGTTGCTCGTGAGCGTGGCGATCTGCACGTTGAACGAGCTGATGACGTCCATGCGCAGCCGCGCGGGCCGCGAGGCCAGCATGAGCAAGTCCGCCCGCACGCGGCCCTGGGGCCCGAAAAAATCGATCTTCGCGTTCGCCTGCACGCTCGTGCCGCACGCGGCCGAGGCCTTCATGCGATCGAGCGCGGCGGCGGCCGTCGGCATCGGCGAGGCGGGCGGGGGCATCGGGCATCCGGTGAGGAGCGCCGCGAGCGCCGCGAGCGCCGCGAGCGTCGCCAGCCTCGTCGGCCGAAGGGCCACCCGAAACCTGTCCGAAATCCGGACAGCGGCGTCCCCGCCAGTGTCAACGAAGTGTGACACTGCGCTCCGGCGATCGCGCCCGAAAATGGGCGTGCGCCCTTGGCCCCCGAGTTGCTCTGCATCGCGTGCATGACGAGTGCAGGCATGACGACCGCGACGCAAGGTGCCGGCACGCTCTAGGGGCGCGACGGGGCCACGACCACGTTCTGACGAGACGACGAAGAGGGGAGCGCCCGCGCCAGGCCGCATCACGGCTTGGGCTTGGGCGACGCCGTCAGGACCTTCGCGCCCGGAAGCTTCTCGACCGGGATGGACTTCGCGTCGGGGGTGTAGAGCTCGGTGAAGCCGCAGCTGCGGCACACGTACGCCTGGATTTTGCCCAGCTCGCTGTCGTCCTTCCAGTCGTAGTGCACGACGTGGACGACGAGCGGGCGCACGTTGTCCTTGTCGTCGCGATCGGCGATCTGGGGGAAAAACAGGATCTCGTGGTGGTTGCACTTCGGGCAGGTGCCGCCGTTCTTCATGCCATCGTAATATCACGCGCTCGCGATCCGGCGCGCGTCGTTGACGGCACGTCCGCCTTCGGTGTCGCTTCGGACGCAGGTGGTGTACGTCATCCACCGATGCTCGTCGCCCCGCTCGAAGAGGCCTGGCAAGGCGTGATCGCCGGTGTACTCCGCGCGCACGGGTTCCCCGCGCTCACCGACCTCGCGCGCCTCGGGCCGCTCGTCGCGCGCCTGAGCGAGGCGTACAACACCACGGGCACCGCGCCGCGCGAGCTCTTGCCGGCGCGCCTCGCGTTCTCGTTCGCGCGGGACGTGCCGAAGGGCGCGGGCGCCGTGCGCGAGCTCGTGGCGCTCGGCAAGCTCGCGTTCACCGAGGGGCGTCCGCTGCGCGTCCTCGACCTCGGCGCCGGCCTCGGCGCGACGACGTGGGGCGTGGCGCGCGCGCTCGACGCGGCCGGCCAACGCGGGGAGATCGACGCGACCTGGGTCGACGCCGACGCCGCCGCGCTCGCGCTCGGCCAAGAGCTCGCGAAGGCCCGCGGCGACGCCGGCGGCGTGCGCGTCCGCGTGCGGACGATCGTGGGCCGTGAGCCGCCGCGCGGCGGGCCGCCGTTCGATCTCGTGCTCCTCGGCCAGGTGCTAAGCGAGCTCGACCCGGGCCTCGGGCCCGACGCGCGCGTCGTCCAGCACGCCGCGTGGCTGCGCAACCTCCTCAGCTATCGCCTTTATCCGAGCGCGTCGCTCGTCGTCATCGAGCCGGCCCTGCGCGATCGGTCGCGCCACCTGCACGCCGTGCGCGACCGGCTCCTCGCCGACGTGGCGGCGGCGCGCGAGGACGCGAACGTCTTCGCCCCATGCCTTCACGCCGGCGCGTGCCCCGCGCTCGCCGCCCCGGGCGACTGGTGCCACGAGGATCTGCCCGTCGATCTCCCCGCGTGGCTCGCCCCGATCGCGCGCGCCGCGGGGCTGCGGTGGCAGGGCCTCACGTTCAGCTACCTCGTCTTGCGCAAAGACGGCGCGACCCTCGCGTCGCGCGGTTTCCCGCTCCGCGTCATCTCGGGGCCGATCGTCAGCAAGGGCAAGCGCGAGCTGTTTCTCTGCGGCCTGCGCGAGGGCGCCGGCGCGGAGGCCGGCGCTTCGGCGGGGCGCGTTCGGGTGCAGCGCATCGACCGCCACGCGACCGCCGAGAACGCCGCGTGGGACGCGCTCGGCCGCGGCGATCTCGTCCGCTTCACCCCCACGCCCGAGCTACCGGACGCAAGGAAGGGTGGGAAGGGCGTGGGGAAGATCGGCCCCGCCACCCGAGTTGACGTGGCCCCCGCGAGGGAATACTGACCGCTGCCATGAGAGGCCTCTACGCGATCGTCGACGTGTCGGTGCTCCGGAGCAAGGGCCTCGATCCGATCGAGTTCGCGCGGGCCGTCCTCGCCGCGCAGCCCGCGGCGCTGCAGCTGCGCGCCAAGGAGATGGCCGCGCGCGAGGCGCTCGCCTTGCTCCGCGCGCTCGCGCCGGTGTGCCGTGGCGTCGGCGTCCCGCTCGTCGCGAACGACCGCCCGGATCTCGCCGTCCTCGCCGGCTGCGACATGGTCCACCTCGGGCAGGACGACGTGCCCCCCGAGCTCGCGCGCCGCATCGCGCCGCGCCTCGGCATCGGCATCTCGACGCACACGCCCGAGCAGCTCGCACGCGCGCTCGACGCGCGGCCGTCGTACGTCGCCTACGGCCCCATCTTCGCGACGACGTCGAAGGTGAACCCCGCCGCCGTCGTCGGCCTCGCGGGCCTCCGTGACGCGGCGCGCGCCGCCGAGCGCGCCGGCGTTCCGCTCGTCGCGATCGGTGGCATCGATCTCGCGCGCGCCGCCGACGTCGGGCGCGTCGCGCCGTGCGCCGCCGCGATCTCCGGTCTCGTGACCGACGTCGTCGACATGGTGGGCGTGGCCGAGCGCGCGCGGGCCTTCTCCGCTGCGCTGCGCGCCGGCGCGGCCGGTGTCGAGGCGCGCGCGTGAGCTTGATCGTCACGTCCGTCCTCGTCGCGGGCGGCGTGCTCCTCGGGCGATGGATCGCCCGCGGCGGTCGCGCCGGGGCGAGCGCGCCGAAGGCCGCCGAGAGCGCGGCCGCCGAGGGCGCGTCGGTCCCCTCGGGCGCCGCGGCGGAGCGGCCCGAAGAGAGCGCCGCGCCGAACCCATCGAGGAGCGCCGTGAAAGACGCCAAGAACGCCGCCAACCTTCGCGACGAGTTCGCCGACCTGCCGTGCACGCTGGGCGACGTCGTCATGCGCGGTGACGAGGAGGCGTGGCTCGCCGGCGGCATCGTCTTCCTCGAGGAGCACGCGGTGAGCGCGCTCTTCGTCGCGCCGGACGTGGGAGCCGGTCGCGCGGTCTACGCGCGCGCCCGCCCGAACGCGGAGCTGTTCTGGCTCGTGCCCGTCGCCGCCGGCGCGCTCACCGTCGGCGCGGAGCCCCCGACGTCGCTCGAGCACGAAGGCGTCCGGTACGATCGCCTGCGCCGTCTCCCGGTCAACGTGAAGCGCGCGGG
>JAYVXL010000437.1:0-5693 GCA_043785185.1 Myxococcales bacterium | reverse complement strand
CGGCGCGGGCGCCGCCCGATTGCAGGTTCGTCGCCGAGTAGCCGGGGTGGCACACGAGCGACGCGAGCCTCGTGCCCGCCGCCTTTGCGCGCCGGTCGAGCTCGTAGCCGAACAGCACATTGGCGAGCTTGCTCCGCGTGTACGCCGTCCACTCGTTGTACTTGCGTGGGCGCGGCAGGTCCTCGAGCTCGAGCCGGCCCAGGACGTGCCCTTGGCTGCTCACCGTCACGACGCGCGCCGCCTTCGCCGCGAGGAGCGACGGGAGGACGAGCCCGGTCAGCGCGAAATGCGCGAGGTGGTTGGTCCCCACCTGCATCTCGAAGCCGTCCTTCGTCTCCTTGTACGGCAGCGCCATGACACCGGCGTTGTTCACGAGGACGTCGAGGACCGGCGCTCTGTCGCGGATCTCCGCCGCCGCCTCGCGCACGCGCGCGAGGTCCGCGAGATCGAGCGCGATCTGCACGAGCTCTGCGCCCGGGGTCTCCTTCGCGATGCGCGCGCACGCGTCCGTCATCTTGCCGCGGTCGCGGCACGCGAGCACGACGCGCGCGCCCGCCTTCGCGAACAGCCGCGCGGCCTCGAAGCCGATGCCGCTGTTGCCGCCGGTGACGACGATGGTTCGCCCGTCGAGGCGCGGAATCGAGTCGAACGTGAACGCCATGGCCGCGAAGCCTTCCGCACGCGCGCGCCGCCAGCAAGGGAAAACGGGGGACGCGCGCCGGGGACCCGTTCGCGGACGCTTCCGGTAGGATAGTGCCGTGCTCGCGTCGCGCGCCCTGCTTGCTCCCGCCGCCGTCGCGCTCCTCGCGCTCGCGCTGACGGCGTGCGGGCGCGTCTCGTCGTGCAGGAAGGCGGACGCGAAGGTCCCCGACGCCGCCGCGCCGCTCACCGTCGCCGACGCCGGTGTGAGCGCCGCGCCGGTCGGCACCCTCGAGCCGCTCCTTTCGTGGCAGGGCGTCGACAGTTTCCCCGTGCCCGAGTGGGGCGACGTCGTCGTGTGGCCGCCGGCCGGCGCGACGTCGCCGCGCCCCATCGTGCTCGGGTGCCACGGCAACGCCGAGACGCCCGAGGCGTTCTGCGAGTCGATGCACGGCATCGTCGGCTCGCGCGCGTTCCTCGTGTGCCCGCGCGGCACGCGCCCGCCCGAGCGCAACTACCCGAACTACTGGTTCGCGAGCCCTCAGGCCCTCGCGATCGAGGTCGACGCCGACCTCGCCGTCCTCGACAAGCACTACCCCGGCTACGTCGACAAAACGGCCGTCCTCTACATTGGCTTCTCGCGCGGCGCGTACGCGTCGGTCGGCATCCTCGCGACCGAGCCCGCGCGCTACCCGCGCGCGATCTTGATCGAGGGCGGTCAGGACGCGTGGACGCCGGATCGCATCAACATCTTCGGCGCGACCGGCGGCAAGCGCATCCTCTTCGTGTGCGGCCAGGAGGATTGCCTCTCCACGAGCTCCAGCGTCGCCGTGAAGCTCGACAAGGTCGGCGTCCAGACGCGGACCGTTTATACGGAGGGCGCCGGGCACGTCTATACCGGCGCCGTGATGGACACGATCCGCCGCGGCTTCGAGTGGGTGATCGAGGACGACGCGCGCTGGAGCGTTCGCTGAAGCCGTGGTGGGCAGGCGACTGGTCGCGGCGGCGCTTACGGTCAAAGGGCAGGCTGTGCTCGTCGGCCACGCGGAGGGGGTGAACGAGGCGGTCGTGTGGCGCGTCTCCGGCGGGCGGCTCGTGCGGTCGACGCGCGCGCCGTGGTGCGCGGTCGGCGTCGCGCCCGATGGGGACGGCGTGCTCGTCATCGGCGGGCAGGGGCAGACGCTCCACGTCGAGGACGCGACGTCGCTCCTCGGGCGCGTCACCGATCGCAAGGCCGCGCTCGATGTTCGAGGCGTCGCGTGCCTGACGTCCGGCGCGATGGTGGCGTTCGGCGCCGCCGGGCAGATCCACTGGCGCGTGCCGTCGCTCAAGGCCGCAAGGGTGTGGGAGGCGCGCTCGATCGCGCCGCCGTTGCCGCGCGGTGGTGCGGGCAAGCAGCTGCCGGCGGGGACCGCCTCGCCGCAGCGCCCCGCGATCATCGGCGTCGCGGGGGACGTCGACTCGACGCTCATCGCCTTCGGCGCGGATGGCGCCGCGTGGTCGTGGAGCGGCAAGCTCTGGAGGGCGCTCCCGTTGCCGGAGGTCGTGCCGTGGACGTGCGCCACGTCGCGCCCGACCGGCGCGCCCGTCGTCGCCGGTCCGGGGCTGGCGCTCGCGGCCGCGGGGGCCAAGTGGCAGGCGATCGAGCTGGGCGAGATCGTACCGACCGCGCTCGCGGCGTTGGGCGAGTGGCTGTTCGTCGCCGACGGCGAGGCCGTGTGGCGGCTCGACGACGCCGGCGCGAAGCCGGTGCTGCGGGAGCCGGTGCGCTTGCTGGCGGCGTCGAAGAAGGGGCTGCTCGCGGTCGCGGAGCGCGACGTCTTCCTCAGCATCGACGGGGCGCGCTGGGCGCGGCTGCTCTAATTTAGCTTTGAAGCTGCGTCAGGATCGCGGCGGCGAAGCGGTCGGCGGCGCCGTCGGACCAGCTGAGGAACACGCTCGGCTCGGTGAGCTCGAGCTCGAGCACGCGTGGCGCGCCGGCGTCGTCGAGGACGAGGTCGACGCGCGCGTACGCCAGCGTCGCGCGCGCGAAGGGCAGGGCGTCGAGCGTGGACTCGGCGACCGCGCGCTCGTCGCGGGTGGGTGCGCGTGCCGCGACGCGCTCGAGCGCGAAGAGTCCCTCCACCATGCCGCCGCCCCGAACGAGGAGCGGACCCTTCGTAACCGCGTGGCTGAACTGCCCGCCGAAGAAGAGGAGCGAGGTCTCGCCGCGCGTGTCCACCGAAGCGAGGTACGGCTGCACCATCGCCGTGCGCCCCGCGGCGCCGAGGCGCGCGACGTGCGCGAGCGCGCGGCCCTGCTCGCTCTCGAGGTACCGCGCGGTGTCCTTGGCGCCGGCGGAGACCGTCGGCTTGACGACGATCTCGCCCGCCGGGAGCGTCGGCGCTTGGCCCGGCGGGACGAACGTGGTCGGCGTCGTCGGCACGCCGCGCGCGGCGAGCTGCTCGAGGTAGCGCTTGTCGGTGTTCCACGCGAGCACGCCGGCCGCGTTGAGGAGCGGCGCGGCGATGCTGCGCGCCCACGCGACGAAGTCGTCGCGGCGCAGCGTGTAGTTCCACGGCGAGCGCACGACGACGGCGTCGTAGCTCGTCCACCTCGCGCCCGGGTCGTCCCACGCGGGCGTCTCGATCGTGTGGCCTCGGCGCGCGAGCGCGCTGGTGAGGGGAAGCAGGTCATGGTCGAGGTCGCGGGCGTCGTCGGTGGTCACGAGGGCGAGCTTCACGGGCCTTCGTGTAGCCGATCTCGCTCGCGATTGGCTATGGTGGGCGCGTGAAGGATCTCCTCGAACCGCTCCGCTTCCCGAGCGGCGCCATCGCGAAAAACCGCGTCGCGCTCGCGCCGATGACCAACTCCCAGAGCCACGCCGACGGCACGCTCTCCGACGTCGAGCTGCGCTGGCTCGAGATGCGCGCCCGTGGCGGCTTCGGTGTCGTCGAGACGTGCGCCGCGCACGTGACGACGGACGGGCAGGGCTGGAAGGGCGAGCTCGGCGCGTGGAGCGACGCGCACGTGCCAGGCCTCGCGCGCCTCGCAGCCGCGATGAAGGCGCACGGCGCGCTGCCGTTCGTCCAGCTGTTCCACGGTGGCCTTCGCGCGGACGGCGCGCTCTCGGGCGAGCGGCCGTGGAGCGCGAGCGAGGCCCTCGAAGACGCCGCCGCCGGACCGCGCGCGGCGACGGAGGCGGACCTCACGCGCGTCATCGCCGCGTTCGCTGCCGGCGCCGCGCGCGCGCACGAAGCCGGCATGACCGGCGTAGAGGTGCACGGCGCGCACGGCTACCTGCTCACGCAGTTCCTGAGCGCGACGGAGAACCGCCGCACCGACGCGTGGGGCGGCTCGCTCGAAAACCGCGCGCGCCTCCTGCGCGAGGTGACGCGGGCCGTGCGCGCCAAGGTGCCGCGCGCGTTCACCGTCGGCGTGCGCATCTCGCCGGAGGACTGGGGCAACGCGAAGGGCCTCGACCTCGACGAGAGCTTGCAGGTCGCGCGGTGGCTCGCCGAGGACGGCATCGATTTCTTGCACCTCTCGCTCTGGACCGCGTCGCGCCCCACGAAGAAGCGCCCCGACGCCCACCCCGTCGCCCTCTTCCGCGAGGTCCTGCCCGCGGAGGTGCCCATCGTCGTCGCCGGCAAGATCTGGACGCGCGCGGACGCCGAGGCGCTCCTCGCCGTGGGCGCCGACGCCGTCGCGCTCGGCCGCGCGGCGGTCGCGAACCCCGACTGGCCCGCGCGCGTCGCGGACCCGGCGTGGTCGCCGAAGCTTCCGCCGCTCACGCCGGAGGAGCTCACGGCGCGCGGGCTCTCCGAGGAGTTCGTGGGGTACATGCGCAAGTGGACGGGGTTCGTGGCGTAGGAGAGTGAGCGCCCGCCCCTGCGTCGCCCGAGGCCGTCAAGGCGTCGGGGTTGGCGGCGGCGTCGGCGTCGGCGTCCCCGCGGGCGCGCGCGTCGGCGGCGGCAGGTCGGCGCCGAACGGCGGCGACGCGAGGCGCATGAACGATTCGAGATCGGCGCGCGCGCCCGGCGCGCGAGGGTCACCGAGGCCGGCGTAGCAGGACGCGCGGTACGCGAGCAGCTCGCGGACCCACGGCGTGCTCGGCTCGAGCGGCGCGAGCAGCGCCGCGCACGGGGACGGCGGCGTCGTCATGGCACCTACGGCGAGGCGCGCGAGCAGGCGTCGCTCGTTCGCGAGGCTGACCGCGAACGGCGCGTCCAGCGCGGCCAGCATGCGCGCCGCGAGCCGCGGATCCGCTGCCGCGAGCCCCTCGGCCGCGCCGATCGCGTGCGTCATCGCGCGCACGTCCGGCCACGGGTCGGTGCGGTACGCGACGAGCGCGCGCTCGAGCAGCACGGCGGCGTCGTCCAGCTTCCCTTCCGCGGCGAGCAAGCGCGCGAGCGCGGCGTCGGCCTCGACCGCGGAGATGGGGCGCAGGAGCTCGACGTAGCGGCGCGCCTCCGGGTGCCGCTTCTGCACGGCGGCGTCCGCGAGGAGGCTCTTCTCGAGCGGCGTCGTCGGCTCGCGCGGCGCGCCGTGCCAGCTGCCCAGCGCCGCGTCGAGATCGCCGTCGAGGAGCCGCGCGTGCACGCGGAGTCGCTCCTGGTACTCGGCGGAGAGGTTCGGCTCGATCGTGGGCGTCGCGCCGTTGGCGGTCGCGATCGACGCGCGATGGTAGCGCATCCGCTCCCAGTCCACGGCGCCGCCCTGCATCTCGGGCAAGCTCTCCTTGCGCGCGCGCGCAAGGTCGAGGAGCGCCTGAACGCCGAACTCCCCGGACCGGCCGACGTTGCGCGCGAAGCCGAACTCGATGACCGCGCGATCGTCCTTGCTGAGCGTCGCCCCTTCGGCGAGCGCGCGGACGAACGACGGGCGGGCGAGGTAGTGGCCGAGAAATCCCTCGAGATCGTCGGCGCGCCACGCGCCGCGCAGCGCCCGCGCGAACGGCTCTTGGCCGAGCCGCCCGCGCAGGACACCGACGTCCTTGACGACGGGACGCGCGGACGCGACGAGGATGAGGTCGTGCTGCATCGCCTGCCACGCCTCGACGAACGGGAAGACCG
>JAYVXL010000436.1:0-5701 GCA_043785185.1 Myxococcales bacterium | reverse complement strand
GGGGCAGGCTACGAGGCCGAGCACGCGTCGTCCGCGGCGGCCGGCCTCGCGCGGCTCGAAGCGCGCCCATTCGACGCCCTCGTCACGGATCTGCAAATGCCGGGCAAAGATGGCATGGGTCTTTTGCGCGAGGCGAGACAGAGATGGCCGGGGCTGCCGGTGATCCTGCTCACCGCGCACGGTTCCGTGCCGAAGGCCGTCGAGGCGATGCGGGCGGGCGCGGCCGACTTCATGCTGAAGCCGTTCGATAAGTCCGAGCTCTTGTTCGTCGTGAAGAAGGCGATGCTCGCGGCCGGCGCGCGCGGGCAGGACGAGCGGCCCGCCGGCTTCGCG
Organism: Myxococcales bacterium; assembly: GCA_043785185.1. Lineage (GTDB taxonomy): Bacteria > Myxococcota_A > Polyangia > Polyangiales > Polyangiaceae > JANYHK01. The sequence goes on along the minus strand of JAYVXL010000436.1, from coordinate 5,368 downwards.
GGCATCGTCGGCGAGTCCGCGCCGATGCGCGCGATGCTCGCGCTCGTGCGCAAGGTCGCGCCGACGACGTCGACGGTGCTCGTGCGCGGCGAGACCGGCACGGGCAAGGAGCTCGTCGCCCGCGCGGTGCACGAGGCGAGCGATCGCGCGGCGGGCCCGCTCATCACCGTCAACTGCGGCGCGCTGCCGGACGCCCTCCTCGAGATGGAGCTGTTCGGGCACGAGAAGGGCGCGTTCACGGGCGCCGTCACGCGCAAGCCCGGGCGCCTCGAGCTCGCGCACGGCGGCACGCTCCTCCTCGACGAGATCGGCGACGTGTCGCCTGCCGTTCAGGCGAAGCTCCTCCGCGCGGTGCAGGAGAAGGCGTTCGAGCGCGTCGGCGGCACCGAGACCCTGCACGTCGACGTCCGGTTCGTCGCCGCGACGCACCGCGATCTCGAGGCGATGATCGCCCAGAAGACGTTCCGCGAGGACTTGTTCTACCGCCTCAACGTCGTCCCCGTCCGCGTGCCGGCGCTCCGCGAACGGCCGGAGGACGTCGCGCGCCTCGCCGCGCACTTCTGCAGAGAGGTCGGGCGCGCGAACGGGCGGCCGGGCGCGGCGTTCGAGGGCGCGGCGCTCCATCTGCTCGCGGCGTACTCCTGGCCGGGGAACGTTCGCCAGCTCCACAACCTCGTCGAGCGGCTCGTCGTCCTCTCCGACGCCGACGCGATCGGCGCCGCGGACGTCGCCCGTGAGCTCGGCGTCGCAGAGGCCGCAGCGGAGCCCGTCACGCCGCCGCCGCTCGTGCCCGCGAGCGCCGCGGACGACCGGCCGCTGGGCGCGCGCCGCAAGGCCGCCGAGAAGGAGGCCGTCGTCCACGCCCTCGCGCGCGCGGCCGACAACCGCTCGCTCGCCGCGCGACTGCTCGGCGTGAGCCGCCGCACGCTCTACAACAAGCTCCGCGAGCACGGCCTCGAGTGACGAAGGTCCGTAGGTCGGAGCCCTTTGGGTGCGGACGTCGTCCCCAGTCGGCACCATCGCGAGCGCGGTCGCCCGGGGGCAACCATGGGCCCGGGAGGGGTACGGCGTCGGAAATAGGACGAGCGTCATGGAAAGAGGCGGCGGGCCTTGACGAGGACGATCGTCCTACTTACTCAATAAGGGTAGGACGTTCGTCTTACGGAGGTCGACATGCTCAGCCGAGCGCTTTTCGTCACCACGACGCGGATCCTCTCCCCCCTGCTGCTCGCGGCCTGCGGCGCCGGCGACGTGGCGCCGCCGCCGCTCCTGGCGGCCGAAAACCCGCAGACGCCGCCGACGGCCGCCGCGCCGCTCGAGGCGTGGCTTCACACCGGCGCTTACAAGCGTTGGCATTGCGAAGCGACGGTGCACGGCGCGCCGAGCCCGTCGGTTCACGGGATCGCGCGCATCTGCGCGAACGACGCGCTCGCCAGCGCGGTCGACGGAGACGCGGCGTGGCCCGCGGGCGCCGCCGCCGTCGCGGAGCTCTACGCGCGCGCGACCGACGCCGCGCCGGCCGGGTTTGCGGTCGCCGTGAAGACGCAGGCCGACAGCGCCGGCGGCGCCGGCTGGTACTGGTACGCGCGCGTCCCGCTCGCCGAGGCGGTGCTCCCGCACGACGCGCACGGGCTCGCGGCGGACGGCACCGGCGAGGCGGTCCCGCAGCTCGGCGCGTGCGTGCAGTGCCACCGCAGCGCGGGGAGCGATCCCGCGCACACCCCGAGGGCCCTCGGCCGCGACCTCGTCTTCACGCCCGTCCGATGAGCGCGGCGGCGAGGAGCGGCTCCGGCGAAGGTGCGCGCGCGCGCGCGCCAGCTGGTACGATGACGTCAATGGCCGAAGCGTCCACGCGCCAGCGGATGATCGAGACCGCGGTGCACCTCTTCCGTCGTCAGGGGTACCACGCCACCTCGTGGCGCAACCTCGTGGAGGCTGCGGGCACGCCGTGGGGCTCGGCGTACCACCACTTCCCCGGCGGCAAGGAGCAGCTCGGCGTCGCGGCGATCGAGCTCGGCTCTGCCGTCGTCGTCGGCGAGATGCGGCAGTTCCTCGTGGAGACGAAGAGCGTGCCCGCCGCGGTGCGCGCGTGGTGCCGTGCGAGCGCGGAGCGCCTCGCGGAGAGCGATTTCACCGAAGGGTGCCCGGTGGCGACGGTGGCGCTCGAGTCGACACGGGAGTCGAAGGCGATCGCTGCGGCGAGCGAGAGAGCGTTCGACCTGTGGCGCGGCCTTCTGCGCGATCGGCTCGCCTCTCTCGGCGTGCGCAAGAAGCGCGCGGCGGAGCTCGCGACGATCGTGCTCGCCAACGTCGAGGGCGGCCTCCTGCTCGCGCGCGTCTCGCGCTCCAAGGAGCCGCTTACGCTGGTCGGCGAGCAGCTCGCGAGCCTGCTCGAGGCAGAGCTCCGCGCGGCCGCCGCGGACGAGTGAGTCAGCGCGCGGCGGCGAGCTCGGGATCGGCGGACGGGAACCAGCGGCTGGCGACGCGCACCGCGTTCGTCGCCGCGCCGAGGCGCAGGTTGTCGCCGACGACGGTGAGGCACACGCTGCGGCCGCTGGCGTCGCGCGCGTCGGCGCGCAGGCGACCGACGAGGGCGCGGTCGCGATCGCCAAGGCACGCGACGGCGCTGAGACCCTCGCCGGCCGCGCCGGCAAGGAATCGCACGAACGGCGCCTCTCGCGCATCGGCGAGGCGCGCCGCGATCTCTTCGAGCGTGGCGCTCTTTTCGAGCGTGAGCCACACGTTCTCGTAGTGGCCGACGGCGACGGCGACGCGGCAGCACTGCGCCGAGACCGCGAACGCCGGCAAGCGCAAGATCTTGCGGCTCTCGAAGACGAGCTTGCGCTCCTCGGACGAGAAGCCGCTCGCGTCGGTGCCGCCGTTGTGCGGCACGGTGTTGCCCGCGTACTTCTTCGCGTCGAAGCGAGCCCCGAGGCGGTCGGCCTCCGCGTAGCCGCCCTTGCTCTCGCCAAGGAACTGGTCGAGCGTCGCCACGCCCGCGCCGCTCACCGCCTGGTAGGTGCTGACGGTGGCGGACGCGAGGCCGAACGCGCGGCGGAGCGGCTCGAGCGCGAGCGCGAGCGGGATCGTCGTGCAGTTGGGGTTCGCGACGAGACGCGCCTCTTCGGTCACGAGATCGTGGTTCACGCCGGCGACGACGAGCGGGACGTTCGGATCGGCCCGATACGTGTTGCTCTTGTCGACGACGCGGTAGCCGAGCTCGAGGAGGCGCGGGACGTAGCGCTTGCTGTGGTCGTCGTCGAGCGCGACGAACGCGACGTCGCCGTGCGGTGCCGACGACTCCTCGAGGCGCGACGCCGCGTGGACCGGGTGCTCTTTTCCCGCGTACGTCGTCGTTTGGTCGCGGCTCGCGTAGAGCGCGAGCACCGCGTCCGGCCACGCGCGCGCGACGAGCTCGAGGGTCTCTCTCCCGACGAGACCGGTGGCTCCAAGGACTCCGACGCGTAGACCCGCCATGCGCGAAGCTTACCGCGGCGTGCGGTCCGCGTGAAATCCGTATGCGCGCCGAGGCGCAGCGGGCGTCGGCGCCGAATCGCGCGAGCGTCGACGCCTATCTCAGTTTCCGACCGTCAGCGCGCGGCGCGGAGGCGGCGTCGCGACGAGCATCCGAAGCGCGAGGATGCGCGGATCGTTCGGGTACGCCGCGACGAACTCGTCCACGTGGTGCTGCGCCTCCAGCGTCGCGCCGAGGTCGCGGGTGAGGACGACGAGGTTGTAGCGCGCGTCGGCCATCTGCGGATCGAGCTTGAGCGCGCGGAGGTAGCCCTCGCGCGCGTCGCGGTACTGGTTCTTCTTCTGGGCGATGAGCGCGAGATCGTACGTCGCTTGCGCGCTGCTCGGCTGCGCCGCGAGGACGGCGTGGAGCTCCGTCGCCGCCGCGTCGAGCTCGCCCGCCGAGATGAGCAGCATCGCGTACAGCATGCGCGCGGGGACGCCGCGACCGAGCTCCACGGCGCGCTTGGCGTCGGCGCGCGCGGCGCCGGGGTTGCCCTTCAAGTACGTCGCCCACCCGCGCGCGTAGACGGCGCGCGCCTCGTCGGGCGACTGCGCGAGCGCGAGGTCGGCCTGGCGGAGCCCCTCGTCGAACGCGCGCGTGCCGACGAGCGCCTCGGCGGTGAGGGCGAGGCGCCTCGCGGTCGCGGTGCACGTGATCGTGGCGTCCAGCGCCGCGCGCGCCCCTTCGTACTTGCCCAGGTCCGTCGCGTCCTCCGCGAAGCCCTCGGCGCAGATGCAGCTGCTCGGCCGCGCCGCGCGGCACGACGCAAAAATCTGGAGCGCGGGCCCCTGCTCGCCGCGCTCCCGCGCGCGCAGCGCCACGGCGCGCGCCGCGTGCTCGTCGCCGGGGTTCATCGCGAGCGCGCGCGTCCAGAGCGCGTCGCGCGAGCCGAGCATCGGCGCGGCGAGGGCGAGGCTCGCCGCGCCGAGCGCGGCGCCGAGCCCGAACAGGCCGATCGCCGCGCGCCGCGCGCCGCGCGCGTCGGCGCCCCGGGCGACGCGCGCGGCGAGCGGGCCGCCGAGCGCGGTGGCGATCGTCGCCCACACGAGCGGCGCCGCCACCCACGCGCCGCGGGCGAGCGGCCCGCGTTCGCCCGCGCACACGAACGCGGTGATGGGCACGAGGGCGAGCGTCGCCGCGGCGAGCACAGCGAGGCGCGGGCGGCGCCGTCCCGCGCGGCGCACGGTCAGCGTCAGCGCGAGCGCGATCCCGAGCAGGATCGCGAGGCGCACCGAAGCGACGAGCGGCGTGCGCGACCCGATCGCCTCGGGCGGCGCCGCGTAGGGCGCCACGCCGAGGGCGAACAAGAGGACGACACGCCAGGCGGCGTCGCTCAGCGCGAACGCGAACAGAAGCACGGCAGGCCCGAGGCGCGCGTCAGAAGCAGGCGACCGAGACGGCGCAATACGCCTGGCTTTGGGTAACCGCTACGTAGTGCTCGCAACCGAACTGGTAGACCGTGTTCGGGGTCACGGTGAAGACGCTCGAGTAGCTCGTGAAACTGTAGGCCGCTGTTGTCGAGGGGAAGTACGCGCCGTAGAAGGAGGCTGTGTCGGCTCCGCCTGCCGGCTTGAACGCGGCCAAGAGTTGGCTCGTCCCGGTGAGGACGGGGTTGTTGACGAGGAAGCCGCCCGCGGTCACAAAGCAGCTCTTCGCCGTCCCCACGTTGAACTGCACGGGATAGCTGTACGTTGCCTGACTGGCGGTCACCTGGTACGGCCCAGTCTGCGAGGTGCTCATCTGCCCCGCGGGTCCGGGCGGGCCTTGCGGTCCCTGCGGCCCCTGCGGCCCCGCGGGCCCCGCCGGTCCCTGCGGCCCCGTCGGCCCCGCCGGTCCCTGCGCGCCCGCCGG
>JAYVXL010000435.1:0-5704 GCA_043785185.1 Myxococcales bacterium | reverse complement strand
ACGGCACCGTGGCGTTCGAGGTCGTTCACCGTGGGGTCTTCCCGGTAGACGTCGTCGCCCAGCTCTGCCCCTATTGCGGCCCGCTTCATGGCCTCGGTCGGCAACGTCACGGTGTCACTGCGAAGGTCGATCATCGGCGCCTGCATCCCCTCCGTGTACGCCGCGCCGGGCCGTGGCGCCGGCGATTTGTCCTCCATTTCATTGTGATCATGGCTCACAATGAGCCATGCGGGCGCGGCTCCCTTCCCTCCACGCTCTTCATTGCTTCGACGTCGCCGCGCGCGAGGGGACCTTCACCGCAGCCGCCCGCGAGATGCACCTTACCCCCGGCGCCGTCAGCCGGCAGATTCGCGCCCTCGAGTCGGAGCTGGGGGCCCGCCTCTTCGTTCGCGGAGGCCGGAACGTCGCGCTCAGCCCCGACGGGCGAGCGCTCCGTCTCACTACCGAGCGCGCGTTCGGCGAGCTCCGCGCGGGCCTGGCCGCGCTGCGGAGACGGAGCGGCTCGCCGCTCGTACTCTCGTGCGAACCCACGCTCACGCTGGAGTGGCTCCTCCCGCGCCTGTCGCAGCTGCGCGAGCTTCATCCCGAGCTCCTCGTCCGACTCGAAGCCACGGGCGGCCCCGTGGACTTCGCGGCGACCGGGGTGGACGTCGCGGTTCGTCGGAGAGACTTCCCCGTCGCTGCCGGCGTCGCCTGCGACGTCCTCATGGACGAATGGGTCGGGCCGGTCTGCAGCCCGGCGTACGCGAACGATCCTCGCAACGACCAGCGCGTCACGCTGCTGCACACGCGGACGCGTCCGACGGCGTTTCGCGACTGGTCGCTGGCAGCGTCACGCACGCTGTCGGCGCGCGACGAGCTCACGTTCGACCACTTCGCGCTCAGCCTGCAGGCGGCCGTCGCGGGGGCGGGGCTCGCGGTCGGTCCGTACCCCCTCGTCGCGGAAGCGGTCCGCGCCGGCCGTCTCGTCGCACCGTTCGGCTTCCTCCGCGGCGACGTCGGGTACGTCGTGCTGGCGCCACTGGCGGAAGTCGAAGCCCCGGGCGTTCAGGCCCTCCGCCAGTGGCTGACGTCGCAGGCGTCGGGGATGCGACCGTCGAGGTCCCTCCGCCGCGCGCGGGCTAGACCCGCGCGCGACCGCCGCTCTCCCTGAAACCGGTACGCCGTGATGCCGTACCATCAGTCAGTGAAGAGCCACGCGCGGTGGGAGATCGTCGGGATCCTTGGCGTCGTCGGCGCGGTCGTCCTGGCTCGTTCGAGGTTGCCAGCGCGCGCGGAGGTCGGGGAGCTGGTGCTCGGCGTGGCCGCGCTGCTCCTCACGCAGGGGCTGATCCGCGACCTGGTCCGCCTCCGCGCCGCGCGCGCCCTCGCGCGCGAAGGCGCGCCGAAGATCACATGTGTGTGCGTCGAGTCGACCCTCGGCTTGACCGCCATTCTCGCGGGGACGCTGCTCGTCTTCGCGATGAGCCCGATGGCGCTGCGCGTGCCGACACTGGCTTGGCCATCCGGCGTCGCATTCGTCATGGGGTTCGGCTTCGTGACCCGTCACCTCGTCTTCGACTGGCGCGCCCTCAGCCTTCGCTGGGAGCCCGATCACGCGGGCGTGGTCGTGTGGAGGAAGTAGCCCGGATGATTCGCTCGCTCGTCGTGGGTGCTGGCGTGGCCACCCTGGTCCTCGCTGGCGGAGCGTGGACGCTTGATCGTCACGGCGCGCCGCCGGCGCGGCTTCCGGGGGATGGCGTTCCGATCGTGGTCGAGCTTTTCACTGCGGAGGGTTGCTCGAGCTGCCCGCCCGCCGACGAGTACGTCGCCGCGCTCGACCGCACACAACCGATGATCTCGATGTCCGATGTCCCGCCGCCGCAACCAGGCGACACGATCGACGCTTGGCTCGCGATTACCGAGAGTCATCTCGAATCGGACGTGGGCGAAGGCGAGAATCGTGGACGCGTGCTCGCGCATGGTCCGATCGTCCGTGCGCTGCGACGCCTCGGCTCCGTGGACGGCGCAACGTTTCGAGCGAATGCACCGATCGACAGCGATTCCTCGTGGAAGCCGCGGGCGCTGCGATTCGTCGTGTTCGCTCAAGAGACGCGCAGTCGGCACATCGTCGGTGCCGGAACGATCTGAGCGCTCAGCCGCCAGTCCCGCTGACGGAGCTGGCGGATGCCCAGACCCGTCTTGCGTCTCAGCAGCGTGCGTAGTGATTCGGCGCGCTCGGGCGCTTCGCGACCGCCGCGAGCGCGCCCTCACGGGCCGCCTATCTTCAGCACAGCGGGTCCCAGCTGCAGACCCACCTCGAGCACGCGTCGTTCGTCCCACAGGCCCAGGTGATGGCGCCCACGGCAACAGGGATGAGCCAGATGAGCCGCGGTTCGATCTCGCCGACGCCAAGGGACTGGACCTTTCCGGGATGGGTCGAGAGCCCCGCTTGCTTCGCGAGTGACATGAACTCTTCGGGCGAGGCCATGCTTGCCTGCGCGAACCGGCAAGGCCTCGCCTCGCGCCGCTCCAACGGCTCGTTCTTCTCGACGGGTGGTGGGTGTCTCATAAGGTAGCGTGAGTCATGCCCAAGGACCTTGAGGACAAGGAGCGCGCTCAAGAGACGCGCGATGCCAAAGTCGAGGCCGCCCACGACGAACGGAGCGCCCTCGGGTGGACCGCCCTCGCCGCGACCGCTGCGATCTGCTGGATCGTCATGCCCGTGGGCGTGGGCATTCTTCTCGGGACGCTCCTGGCCTTCACGGTGCAGCCGATCTTCGAGCGACTCAAGCCGCGCCTGGGCGTTCGCGGCTCGGCGCTCGCCACCGTCATTGGCGCGACCGTCGCGCTGGCGGGCCTCGTCGGCGGCCTGGCGTCGCTCTTCGTCTCGCGTGGGACGGTCCTCATCAGCGCTCTCCTCGCGTCCCTCGGTCCCGGCGCGGAGGGTGGCAGCGTGCTCGACGCGATCGGGCGCTACACCGTCAAGCTGGGCATGCCGCCGCAAGAGCTCGCGGCGCGGGTAAAGGCCCTCGCCGTCGATGCCGCCGGCCGGGCCGAAGCGTTCGCCGAGAGCCTCGTCGCCACCACGGCGAGCGGGGTCCTCGCGCTCTTCTTCGCGATGCTGTCGCTCCACTTCATCCTGCGCAACTGGCAGTCGGTCGCGCGCCGCGCGCAGGAGACGTTCCCGCTCCGCCCCGACTACACCGCGAAGCTCTTCGCCGAGTTTCGCCGCGTTGGACGGACGACGCTCTTCGGGACGATCGTGACCGGCCTCGCGCAAGGCGTCTTCGCGACGCTCGGTTACTGGATCGCGGGCCTGCGCGAGCCCATTTTTTTCGGCGCCGCGACGGCGCTCGCCTCGCTCATCCCCGCGGTAGGGACGATGCTCGTCTGGGTTCCCGCTGGGATCTACTTGATCGCCGCCGGTCACCCCGCGCGCGGCGTCATCGAGCTCGTGTGGGGCAGCCTCTTCATCATCGGCATCCCCGACTACGTGATCCGCCCGCGCCTCGTCGGGGGCGAGGCGAAGATCCCTTCGCTCGTCACGTTCGCGGCGCTCTTCGGGGGTGTGGAGGTCATGGGCCTGAAGGGGCTCATCGTCGGCCCCGTCGTCATGGCCGTCGCGATCGCCGTGCTTCGCCTCTACGCGAGCGAGGCGCGCACCCGCCGCACCGCCGCGGTTTCGTCGCGCCCGCCCGCGTGAAACGACGGGGCACCGGACAGGACAGTGCGCTCCGGGGCGTCCGCGCTCAGCGCGGTCGCAGGAGGCCGAGCGCCGTGCGCAGCTGCGGGTCGTCGGCCGCTCGCTTCGCGAGGTCGGGCTGCGCGAGCAGGCGGTCGAGGTTCTTGTCGCCGGCGGCGCCGCCGAAGGCGACCTCGACGTCCGGCGTCACGCCCACGCCGCCGTACGCGCGGCCGCTCGGCGGCGCGAACAGACTGGTCGTGTACTTGATGCCGAAGCCGTTCGGAAGCTTTTCGAGCTTCTGCACGCTCCACTTGCCGAACGTGTGGCCGCCGACGAGCTGCGCGCCGCGCCCCTCCGAGAGCGCCGCCGCGACGAGCTCCGCCCCCGACGCGGTGTCCTCGTTCACGAGCACGACCATCGGGAGATCGCCGACGATGCGCTCCCCCTTCGCGGCAAGCACCTCCGCCGGCTGACCGCGCTTTTCGATCTTCACGATCGGCGTCCCCGGCTTCAGGAAGTAGCTCGCGGTCTGGATGGCCTCGTCGAACAGCCCGCCGCCGTTGGAGCGGAGATCGACGACCATCGCGCGCGCGCTCGTGAGCGTGGCGAGCACCCCCTTCACGACGCTCGGCGTCTTCTCGTGGAACGTGTGGACGCGGAGGTAGCCAATGTCTCCCGCGAGCATGCCGCCGCTCGCGACGTCGATCGGCACCACCTCCCGCTTGAGCGTGACGTTGAGCACCTTGTCGTCGCGCAAGACCGCCAGCGTCACGCTGTCGCCGGCCTTACCGCGGATGTCGTGCACGACGTCACGCACGCTCCTGCCCTTGTACAGCTTGCCGTCCACGCTGAGGATCTCGTCCCCCGCGCGGAGCTTCTCGCGCTCGGCCGGCGACCCGGGGACGGTGCCGAGCACCGCGATGTGTCCGTTGGCCGGCTCGAAGTTGATCCGCACGCCGACGCCGACGACCTCGCCCTTCAAGTCCGCCTCAAGCTCGCCGAGCTCGAGCGGCGAGAGGAGCTTGTTCCACTTCTGCATCTTGGCGTCCGCGTTGGCGAGCATGCCCTCGGCCGCCGCGCGGTAAAGCTCGTCCTCGCTGAGACCGGGCGCATAATAGCCGTTGAGGAGCGCGTCCTTCGCCGCGCGAAACGCGCGCTCGCCGTCCGAGAACTTCTCGGTGGACCGCGCGGGCTCGGCCTCGACCGCGCGCGACGGCAGCGCGGCGGACTGGGCCGTCGACGTGGTCGCGGTCTGCCCGCCAGGCGCGCCGCCGCCCGTGGGCGCGGGGGCGGAGCCGCCGTCGGAGTGCCCGCACGCGGCGAGGAACGCGAAGAGCACGGTGCAGGGAATTCGGCGCATGGGGCTCATGGTCTCTCTCGGAGGTTGTCTCTCGAAAACGATCTCTTGAAACGATTCGTTCGAATGGAGTCTCTTGAAACGATTCGTTTGAATGGAGTCTCTTGAAACGATTCGTTTGGCTTTTGGAGCTCAGTAAATTCCCAAGCTCGCCGCCGTCAGGCGTGCGGTGTCGACGAAGCGGCCGCCTGCGAGCGGCGCGGGCCGCTCCACGAGCGCGGGCACCACCGCCGCGAAGACGAGAGCGACCAACGCCACCGCGAGCCCCTGGTAGCGCGGGATGGGCCGGGCCATCCACGCGCGCGCGCGGCCGATCGGCGAAGGCCGGAAGCGCTCCTCGACGGCCGCGCGCAGCCGCGCGCGCGCCGCATCGGACGGGACCCCGCTGGACGCGCCGGCCACCGTCCGCCGCTTCAGCGCGAGGTACGCGCGGAGGCACGCTGTGCACGCGAGCAGGTGCTCCTCGACGGCGTCGCGCGCCCCTTCGTCGAGCGTCCCGAAGTGGTAAGCGGCGAGATCGACTACGACGCAATCCATGGCTTCATCTCCTCTCGCAGCACGCCGACCATTTGGCTCATCCGCGACTTGATCGTTCCGAGCGGGGTCTCGAGGACCTCCGCCATCTCCTCGTAGCTGAGGCCCGACGAGCGCAAGTGAAAGAGCTCGAGGAGCCGCGGCGG
>JAYVXL010000434.1:0-5712 GCA_043785185.1 Myxococcales bacterium | reverse complement strand
GGTACGGACCGATCGCCAGCAGCTCGCGGCAGTGGTTCGCTTCGAGGAGCGCCGCGTCGCAGCCGCTCATGAGGCGCACGAGCTCGCGCGTCGGCGCGCCGACGTCGGTGGCGATGCCGAAGCTCGCGCCCGCGCGGCCCGTCGCGGTCACGCGCAGCGCGACCTGCGGCGCGTCGTGGGGCACCGCGACCGCCTCCACGACGAGCCCGCCGACGGCGAAGCTCCCGCCGGCCTCGTACGCGCGCACCTCGAAGCGCGCGCGGACGCGCTTGGCCTCGATGCCGGCGTGGAGGAACACCGGGCAGCGGAACGCGCGCGCGAGCGACTCGAGGTGGCCGATGTGATCGCCGTGCTGGTGGGTGACGACGATGGCGTCGAGCCCGCGCGGCAGCAGCGTGACGCCGAGCTCTTCGAGGCGGCGCGCGGTCGCGCGCGGCCCGAAGCCGGCGTCGACGAGGACGCGCGTTTCGCTCGCCTCGATCATCGCGGAGTTGCCCTCCGAGCCGCTGCCGAGAACGAAGACGCGCACCGCCCGGTGGTATAGATGAGGAGAGACGCCATGGCGACCCCCACGACCTGCCCCCAATGCAGCTCGCCGTTGGCGGAGGCGTCGAAGTTTTGCGGCAAGTGCGGCGCCGTGCTCGAGGACCGGTCGCTGAGGACGCTGATGGAGTTCGCGGCGCCGGCGAGCGTGCGCGGGCTGCCCCTCGAGCCGACGGTGCCCGACGCGGCGGCGCACACCCCTGCGCCGACGCCGGACGCGAATCCGAACGCGAACGCGAACGTGCACGCGAAGATGAAGCACACGATGATCGGCTTCGCAGCGGCGGGCGCTTCACCTGCAGCACCGCCCGCGGCAGCGCCGCCTGCGCCCCCTTCCGCGGGCGGCCCCGTCGCCGCGCCGACCGCGTCCGCCGCCTCGCAAGGGCGCGTCGCGGTCGGCCAGACGATGCTTGGAATCGCGGCGCCGAGCGGCGCCGCGCCTGTCGCGCCCCCGGCCGCCGCGGCGCCACCGGCGGGTCAAGGGCGCGCGCCGATCGGCGGCACGATGCTCGGCGTGGCGATGCCCGGCATCGCGCCGACCGCGGCCGGCGAGGGGCCCGCCCACGCGCCGCGCGCGGGCGTCGGCGGGACGATGCTCGGCGTCGCGATGCCGGGCATCGCACCTACGCACGGGCAGCCGCCCGCGCGCGCGTCGCAGCCCAAGCCGCGCGCGCTCGGCGCGCCTGTCCCGCTCGAGCCGATCGTGCCGGCGCCCGCGCCGCTCTTCCTCGACGACGAGCGCATCGCCCCGCCCGTCCGCGCGTCGCGCAGCGGCGTGCCGACGTGGATCGTCGCGGCGAGCCTGGCCGGCGTGCTGCTCATCGCCGGCGTCCTCGTGGCGGTGCTGTGGCGCGGCTCGTCGCCGATCGTCGCGCGGCCGGTGCTCGACGCGCAGGGCCGCGAAGCGCTCCACCTCGTCTGCGACGGCTGCGCGGACGGGACGACCGTGGAGCTCGCCGGGAGCAAGGTGACGCTCAAGGCGCACGAGGCCGACCTCGTCCTCGCCGCGCCGCTCGTCATCGGCGACAACCCGCTCGCGCTCCAGGTAAACCGCCCGGGGATCGGGCGCGACGAGACGGTGAAGCTCGTCGTACCCGTCTCGTTCCGCATCCGCGCCGACGTCTCGACGGTGAACGCGAAGCCGCCGGTGCTCACCGTCCGGGTCGAAGCGCTCCCGTCGTCGGAGGTCCTCGTCGACGGCAAGCCGGTCGCGCTCGACGCGCAAGGCAAGGGGCAGATCGCGGTGGACGTGTCGGCCGAGACGTCGGGGCCGAGCGTCGAGACGCGCCGCGTCGAGCGAAAGTTCGCGTACCAGGTGACGCACAAAGGCGAGGCGCCGAGCACGGGCGTCCTCCCGGCGGCGGTCGGCATCGTTCCGCTGCAGCTCGACGCGCCGACGTCGCACGCGGTCACCGACCAGAAGACGATCCTCGTCGCGGGGCAGACGAGCGTGGGCAGCGCGGTGAAGATCAACGGCGACGCGGTGACGCCCGACGCCACCGGGGTCTTCAGCAAGTCCCTCGCGGCACCGGCGTCCGGCGAGCTCGCGATCGACGTCGAGGCGAGCGCGCCCCAGCTGGCGCCGCGCACGGTGCACGTCGCGGTGCGCGTCGTGGCGAGCCTCGACGCCGAGGCGCGCGCCGCGGAGTCGAAGCCGCACGCGAGCTACGACGACGTAAAGGACGACATCGCCGGCCACGCCGGCAAGCCGATCGCGATCGAGGGAGAGATCGTCGACACGCGCGCCGCGGGTCACCAGACGATCCTCGTCCTCACCGATCGCCGCGGGTGCGCGGGCAAGGCCGACCCGAACGCGTGCCTCGCGCGCGTGCTCTTCGGCGGCGAAGACAAGCGCAAGAAGGGGGACGTGGTGCGCGTCTTCGGTCGCGTCACGCGCGCGGTGCCGGCGCAGAACGGCCGGAGCGTGCCCGAGATCGAGGCGGACTTCCTCGCGAGGCCGCGCGGCCGGTGATGCGCGGCGCGCGGGCCGTCGCGGCGGCGCTCGGCGTGGCGGCGGCCGGCGCGGCGACACTCGCCGCGGCGCAGCGCGTCGACCCGAAGCGCGCGACGACGCTGACGGTCGGGAGCCCGCGCGGCGCGTCCACCGCGGCCCGCGTCGACGGGAAGCGCACCGGCTTCGCCCGCACCGCGCTCCCCAACGGGACGCTCAAAGTCGCGTGGACCCGCAGCGCGGGCGCGAGCTTGGACGGACCGCCGCTCGTCGGCGCGCGCGGGGAGATCCTGCTCGCGACCGGGCGCGGCGAGGTCCTCACGCTCGACCCCGACGACGGCCTCGAGCGGCCTTCTCCGCCCGGCACCGTCGGCGGAGGCCTCCTCGGCGCGGCCCCGCTGGGCGCCGCGGCGCTGCTCTCCGATCGCACCGTCGTCTACATGACCGCCGCCGGCGACGCCATCGGCGCGCGCGACGGCGCGCTGCGCTTTCGCACCCGCGTCGGCGACGGCAAGCTCGTCACCGAGCGCTCGGGCGTGCTCCCGATGGGCGACGGCGGCGTCGCCGTGGCCTCCGGCACGGAGCTCGCGACGCTCGACGCCGAGGGGCACGTGCGCGCGCGCGCGTCGCTCGACGAGCCGGTCGCCGCCGGGCTCATCGCCGTGCCCGGCAAGGTCGCCGCGGTCACGGCGTCGGGCCGAGTCCTCCTGTGGGCGCCGGGGCGAGAGCCGGTGCGCGCCGGGAGCTTCGGCGGCCCCGTCGACGGCGGCGCGGCCCTCGAGGGCGATCACACGCTCGTCGCGGTCGTCGGCCAGCAGCTCGTCGCGCTCGATCTCGACCGCGGCGTCGCCACGACGCGCATGGCCTCGCCAGGAGGCCTTTTGCTGGGGCCGCCGGCGCTCGGCGGCGACGGCGCGCACCTCCTCGCGGCGATCCCCGGCCGCACGTTCGCGCTCGCGATCGACGCGAGCGGCCAGGAGACGGCGCGCGTCGCCGTCGTCACCAACCCCGCCGCCGCGCTCTCGCCCGACGGCGGCCCGGCGCTCCCCTTCGCCGGACCCCACACCGGGGTCCTCGTCGACGCCGCGGGCACCGTCGCGTTCGGCACCCCCGACGGCCGCGTCGGCGTCCTCACACGCGACGGCGCGCTCGAGCTGCTGGGCGACCCCGTATGCCTCCGCGCGGCCGGCCTCGGCGGCCGCGGCCCGAGCCCTGCGCCCATCGCCGCCGCCTTCGCCGGCCTCGCGCCGGCCGGTCCGGGCGCCTTCCTCGTGGCCTGCGACACGGGCGCCGTTCTCAAGGTCATTGGTCCGACTGGCGGTTCCCCGCTGGGCGCACTATAGTCCTCGCACAAGCATGATCACGATCACCGAAAAAGCCGCCAGCAAGGTCAAGGAGATCGCCGAGTCCGAGAGCCTCGACGGCCAGGGCCTTCGCCTCCGTGTCATCGGCGGCGGATGCGCGGGCTTCTCGTACGACCTCTACTTCGAGGACAAGGTCGACGACATGGACGAGCAGTACGAGTCGAACGGCGTGAAGCTCTTCGTCGATCCGCTCAGCCACCAGTACTTGGAGGCGACCGAGATCGACTACGTCGAAGGCGCCCACGGCTCGGGCTTCAAGTTCAACAACCCGAACGTGAAGGGCAGCTGCGGCTGCGGCTCGTCCGTCAGCTTCTAATTCAGGAGCTCGGCAGTCCGGCAGGTCCCGCTCTCAGGTCCGTACAGGTCGTAGAGGTCGTAACCCAACCCGCCTCGGCAATACGTTGGTTTCGGCGGGCGGGCGCCTCTGGGTCTCCCCATCGGCTGACACCCCTGCGCGCGCGCGAGCATCGGAGGTTCTACGGAGCCAACGATGAAGAGCGTCGATCGGGATTCTGTCGCGCAGTACATGGCCGAGGTGGGCAACATTCCTGTCCTTTCCCGCGAGGACGAGCACGCGCTCGCGCTGCGCGCGAAGACGGAGCCGGCCGCGGCCGCCGAGCTGGCGCGCGCCAACCTGCGCTACGTGGTCGCGATCGCGATCGGCTATCGGCGGTACGGCGTACGGGTGGGTGATCTCGTGTCGGAGGGCAACGTGGGGCTCATGATCGCCCTCGCCAAGTTCGACCCGTCGCGCGGCACGCGCTTCGTCACCTACGCGGCGCACTGGATCCGCGCGATGATTCTCGACCACGTCATCAAGAGTCACAGCATGGTCGGGCTCGGCTCGGGGCCGATGCGGTCGAAGGTCTTTTTCCGGCTGCGGCGCGAGCGCGCCAAGATCGCCGCGGCCACGAGCGACGCCGAGGAGGCTTCGCGCCTCTTGGCGGAGCGCTTCGGCACGACGACCGAGAAGATCGAGGCCATGGCGGCGCGCCTCGAGTCGCGTGACGTGTCGGTCGACGCCAAGACGCACGACGACGGCGCCGGCACGCTGCTCGATTCATTCGCGTCGCCGCTTCCCTCCCAAGAGGACGAGCTCTCGCGCCATGAGCAGACCGAGCGCGCGCGCGCCCGCGTTCAGGCCGCGCTCGGCGAGCTCGACGCCCGCGAGCGCGTCATCATCGAGCTGCGAATGATGGCCGACGAGCCGGAGGAGCTCAGCCTCGCCGAGCTCGGGCGCAAGCTCGGCGTCTCGCGCGAGCGCGCGCGCCAGCTCGAGTCGCGCGCCAAGTCGAAGCTGCACCGCCTGCTCGCAGCCGACTTCGCGCCTACCGGCGCGATCGCGACAGGCCTCGCCGCGCCGAGCCCGAGCGCCTCGCTCCCCCGCCTCCCGGTCGCTGCAGTGGGGGCCCGTGGGCCGGACGCGCCCACGGCGGCGCCGCCCCGCCGCCTCCCGCTGCCCCCGCGGCAACGCGCGGCGTGAGTTGACGCCATCGGTCTATCGCGATAGACCGATGGTATGACGACGCTGACGGCCACCGTCACCGCGCTGCAGCTCCTCGGCGAGCCCACGCGCGTCCGCCTCATGGCGCTGCTCGCGCGTGAGGAGCTGACCGTCGCCGAGCTCGTCGCGATCACGGACGTCGGGCAGTCGAGCGTCTCGACGCACCTCGGGCGGCTGCGCGAGGCCGGGGTGCTGCGCGATCGCAAGGCCGGCGCGTCGACGTTCTACGCGCTGAACGAGGCCGCGATGCCGCAGGGCGCCGGGCGCCTGTGGACGGTCATGAACGCGGACTTGGCCGACGGCGTGCTGGACGGCGACCGCGCGCGCTGCGCGAAGGTGCTCGCCGCGCG
>JAYVXL010000433.1:0-1671 GCA_043785185.1 Myxococcales bacterium | reverse complement strand
GGCAAAAGAGCTGCTGCTTCAGCCGCCCCCCGCACTTGCCGTGGAGCATGTTGAAGGACACGCTCTCCGAGGACGCCGCGGTGTAAAGTTTGATCGGGATCGACACGAGCCCGAACGAGATCGTGCCCGAGCTGATTGCGCGCGCTGCCATTGTGCCATCGTAGCTGAGGGGTTTTACCGTTGTCGAAAACTGCGAGAGAGCGAGGCATGGAGGCGCCGATGCTCTGCGCGTCGGCGCCGGCGTCCGGGACCTCATCGGGGGCTCCGGGGACCCTCCTCGCCGCCCCGGGGTGGATCTACGAGCTGAAGCTCGACGGCGTCCGCATCGTCGCCGACAAGCGCGGGGCGGACGTGCGCCTCACCTACCGGACGGGCCGAGACGCCACGGCGAGCTACCCGGAAATCGCGCACGCGGTCGCGGGGTTGCCCGCCCGGGACGCCGTGCTCGACGGCGAGATCGTCGCGTTCGATCCGGAAGGAAAGCCGAGCTTCCAGCGCCTCGAGCAGCGCATCGGCCTGGGGCGCCCGCGCGACGTCGCCGCCGCCGCCCGCGAGGTCCCGGTCGCTTATATCGCGTTCGATCTCATCGGCCTCGAGGATCGGGACCTGAGGGAGCTGCCGCTCCTCGAGCGGCGGCGCGACCTACGAGGAATTTTGCCGGACGAGGGGGTGGTGCGTTGCCTCGACTGGCTCGAGGACGACGGCACGGCGCTCTTCGACATGTGCCGGCGCGAGCGCCTCGAGGGGGTCATCGCCAAGCGCGCGTCCTCGCGCTACGCGAGCGGCCGGCGCAGCGACGACTGGGTCAAGATCAAGTGCCAGTCGGACGACGACTTCGTGGTCGTCGGCTTCACGCGCGGCACCGGCGGGCGCGGCGCCCTCGGCGCGCTCGACGTCGCGTCGTACGAGGAGGGCGAGCTCGTCCTGCGCGGCAAGGTCGGCAGCGGCCTTGGCGACAAGGACACGCGCGCGCTCGTCGCGGCGCTCGGCGAGCGCGCCGAGCGCGCGCCGACGGCGAGAGGCGAGTACGTGCCCGCGCCGCGCGGGCGTACGCACGTACGGCCCGAGCTGGTCGTGAGCGTCCGCTACTCGAGCTGGACGGACGGCGGCCACCTGCGGCACCCGGTGTTCCGCGGCGTGCGCCACGACGTGCTGCCGGAGGACTGCCGCGCCGCGCCCCCGCGCGCCGCGGGCTCGGCGGCGTCTCCGGAGCTCGGGGAGTACTGGGCCGCGGTCGGCGCCGCGATCCTTCCGTACCTCGCGGGTCGAAGCGCCATCGCGGACGGCGCGTCGCTCGCCGCGTCTCTGCCCCCGCTGCGAATCGCGACGCGCGGCTGGCTCGTCCTCGACGCCGACGCGCAGGGCGCGCTCGCCGCGGCCGGTCTCTTCCGCGACATCGCGCTGCCCGCGTTCGCCAAGACGGGCGACGCCGCCGACTACCACGTCGTGGTCGCGGTGGGCGACGCGCCCGAGGCCGGCAAGCTCGCGCTCGCGGAGCTGGCGGCGCGCCTCGCCGGCGGCGGCGCCCTCCGCGTCGCGTCGTCGCCGATCCTCGCGCCGTACTCGCCGGTCGCCGGCGCGGGCTCGCGCGTGTCCGCGCCGGTCGCGTGGGAGGAGGTCGTGCCCGCGCTCGACCCGCGGCGCCTCACGACGCGCACCGTCGCGGCGCGC
>JAYVXL010000432.1:0-1673 GCA_043785185.1 Myxococcales bacterium | reverse complement strand
GGCTGCGCGGCCGCGAGCCCGCCTTGGACGAGCGCGCGGACGAAGTGCGGCGCGCCGAACGCCGGCCGATCGAGCGTGGCGGTCATCGGCTCGGCGAGCGCGCGGTCGCGCGCGCCTGCGTCGAGCGTCCCCGCGTCGAACATGCGCGCGAGCACCCGATCGCGGCGGCGCTTCGCGAGCGCGGGCCGTCGCGCGACGGCGTACAGCGACGGCCCCCGCGGCAGACCGGCGACGAGCGCTGCCTGCGCGGCGGAGAGGTCCCCCGGCGCGACGCCGACGTACGCGTGGCTCGCGGCGGCGTACCCGCGCACGTTCGGGCCGTACGTGACGCGGTTCATGTACTCCTCGAGGATTTTGTCCTTGGGGAGCGACGCCTCGATGCGCACGGCGAGCGCGGCCTCTTGGACTTTGCCCCACACGCCGCGCCGGTGCGGCCTGAGCGTGCGCGCGAGCTGCATCGTGATCGTCGATGCGCCCGACACGACGCGCCGGTGCCACAGGTTCGACGCCGCCGCGCGAAGGACGGCGAGCACGTCCACGCCCAGGTGGTCGTAGAAGCCCTTGTCCTCGGCCGCGAGGACCGCGCTCCGCGCCACCTTCGGGAAGCTCGCGAGGGGCAGGGGCCGTGCGCGCGCGCCGTCGTCGGCGCGCACGTCGCGAAGGAGCGTGCCGTCGCGCGCGAGCACGCGCAACGACGCGGGCGCCGGCTCGCGGAGCTCGGCGGGGAGCGGCGTCAGCGCGGCGAGGACGAGGACGAGGACGAACGGCGCCGCGACGCACGCGCCGAGCGCCATCGCGAGCTGCCGACGCGCGCGCCACGCCCGCGCCGCCGCGCGCCGGCCGCCGCGGGCGAGCTCGCGGGCCGCGCCCCGCGCGAGCAGGACGAATCGGGCGTGGTTGGGCGTCGCGCGTGCAGGCATCGGGGGCGGGAGGAATCTAGTCCCGTCCCGCACCCGATGGAACGAGCGCCGGCCCCACGCTAATCCGCTCGGGCGACGCGGCCCGTCGCGCGCCGATAGGACGGTCTCGAGTGTCAGGCCCCCAGCGATCGCTGGGCACCGAACGACAGCACGAGGCGCTCGAGCTCCTGCTCAGCGCGCGCGTGTGCGGCGTCGCGCGCGCGCGAGGGCGGCGAACGCGAGGGCGACGAGCCCGGCGCCCGGGCCGCTTCGCCCGCCCGGCGCCGCGCCGCAGCCCGCCAAGCCGGACGTCGAGTAGCCCTGACCCGCGCCCGGCTTCGCGGTCGCCCCATTCGCGCCGCTGCTTGTCGCGCCGCCCGAGCTCGCGCCGCCGCTCGCTCCGCCGGAGCTGCTCGCTCCGCCGGAGCTGCTCGCTCCGCCGCCGGAGCTCGCTCCGCCGCCGGAGCTCGCGCCGCCGCCGCCGCTCGTCCCGCCGCTGCTCGTCCCGCCGCCGTCGGCCGGGTCGAGCCCGAAGAATTTCCCCGCGTAGTACGTCGAGCAAATCCCCGCGCTCAGGATGTACGAGCCCGCCGCGCCGCACTTCGCGCCGCCCGGCGCCGCTGGATCGACCGGTTTGCCCGGCGCGACCATCGTGCCGTGCCCTTGCCCGGTGATCTCGTAGGCCTCGACGACGGCGTTGCCGTGCGCGTCCTTCCAGACCTTGTGCGGGAAACCGTCGACCTGTTCGGTCACCGCGGGGGTCTCGGGCGCGCC
>JAYVXL010000431.1:0-5733 GCA_043785185.1 Myxococcales bacterium | reverse complement strand
CCTGGTGCTGACGGATGCCTCCCTCGGCGGCGGTGCCGTCCTTGTCGGCCTCGAGGAGCCGGCGCTGCCGAAGGCCCGCCTCGTTCTCCTTGCCGAGGTCGAGCGCGCGCGGGTCCCACCACACGACCTCGTGCCCACCGCGCGTCACGTGCAGACCCGGCGCGATGGCGCCGCCCGCGCTGGACTGCGCCTTGTCCGGGCGGTCGAGCACCGTGTCATCGCCGGGGAACGGCGGGCAGCCGGGCGCGGGCTTGGGCGCGCGCACGTCGCGCGGCTCCGGGTAGAGGATGGGATCGAGCACGTCGAGCCACCCTTCTTGACGGCCGTCCCCGAACGCCGGCACGACGAGCAAGTCGCGCGCGCGCGTGGCCGCGACGTAGCCAAGGCGCACGGCCTCGTCCCCATCACGGCGCAGGACCTCGTCGCGGTGCACGTCGAGATCGCGCGGCGTGCACCCGCAGAGCGGCATCGCGCAGAGGCGCGCGTCCGGGTCGGTGTAACGCGACGGCTCGCGCATCGTCTTCGGCGCCAGCGGATCGACGAGGATGACGACCGGGAACTCGAGCCCCTTGGCGCGGTGCACCGTCATCAGGCGCACGCCGTCGGTGCCCTCCTCGACGACCGGCGCTTCGGGCGCGCCGCGGCGCTCCGCGTCGTCCTGCATTCGCTGCACGAACGCGCGGAAGCTCGTCGCCGTCGCCTGCGGACCGGCCTCGAAGCGCCGCGCCAGGTCGAGGACGCGGAGGATGTTCGCGAGCGCCTGCTCGCCGGTCGGCCAAATCGCGACGCCGGCGTGCGCGCGCGTCTCGTCCAAGAGGCGCGCCAGCGTGTCGGCGATCGGCCGCCGGTTGCGCGCGAAATGCAGCTCGCGCAGGATCGCGACGGCGTCCCATACGCACGCGAGCGGCGCGAGCGCGCCGGTGAGCTCCTCGCGCGCTGGGGAGCGCAAGAGGTGGAACGAGCCGACCTTGTCCTTGTACGCGAGGAGGAGATCGTCGCCGACCGCGAAGAAGGGCCCGCGGAGCGTCGCGAAGACCGACAGCTCGTCGTCCGGCCACTCGATCGCCGACAGCGCGTTGCGGAGCGCGAGCACCTCCTCGCGCGCGTGGTACGAGCGGCCGCCCATGAGCACGTGCGGCAGGCCGCGCGCCTCGAGCGCGCGCACGTACGCGCGCGTCTTGTCCTCGCCGAAGCTCGAGAAGCGCTTGAAGAGCAGGCACACGTGCCGCGCCTCGATCGGGCGCGGCTCGCCGCCGCCTTGACGCGGCTCCTGCTCCGAGATCGTCCAGCCGCTCTTGGTGACGAGCCACTCGACGAACGCGCCGACGGCGTCGGGGAGCGACTCATCGACCTTCCACGAGACCACCTTGCCGTAGTCGCCGTACGGCCGCGGCACCGGGAGGGCGACGATCTGCGGCTGCGCGGCGGGCGGCGCGCGACCGGGCGGCGCCTCGAGCGCGACGTACGACGCCTGGCTCCCGTCCGCGCCGCCCTTCATCACGCGCCCGAACGCGTCGTTCACGAACCTTTGGATTCCCGGCGACGCGCGGAAGCTCGTCACGAGGTGAACCACCTTCGCGCCTTGCGACGCCAGGCGTTGCTTCGTGCGTTCGTAGAGCGCGACGTCCGCGCGGCGGAAGCGGTAGATCGACTGCTTCGGATCGCCGACGACGAAGAGCTTGCCGGGCACGACGGTGACGTTGCGGTGATCGGCCTCGTCGGGATTGTCCGCCGCGAGGAGCATCAGGATCTCCGCTTGAAGCGGGTCGGTGTCCTGGAACTCGTCGACGAGGACGTGCGTGAACCGGGCTTGCATCGCGCGGCGGACGTCGCGATTGGTCGCGAGGAGATCGCGCGCGCGCACCAGGAGATCGAGGAAATCCAGCCTCCCCGCGCGCCCCTTGCGGGCCTCGTACGTCGCGACGAGCGGGCGCATCTCGGCGTGAAGGCGCGCGGCGAGGCTCGCGTCGAGATCGGCGAGGACGCGATCGAGCTCCGCCTTCACGCGCGCGCGGGTGTCGAGCACGTCGGCGCGGAGCAGTCCCTTCCCGTAGTTCTTGCCGTAGCCCTTCCAGCCCCAGCTGCGCTTCTTGCCGAGCTCGCGCAGCTCCGCCTCGAGGCCGTCGTAGTCGCGCGGCCGGATCTGCTCGCGCCGCCCGAGCTCCTCCATGAAGCGCGCGACCTCGGCGAGTCCCTTCTGCAGCCAGTCGTCGCCGCCGAAGGCTTGCGACGCGAGCGCGCCGAGCTCGGCGAGCGCGCCGAGCACGCCGTCGATCGCGCCCTTCTGGTCCACCGGCACCTGCGTCCACGGGGCGGCGAAGTCGCGCTGGTCGACCAGATCGAGCCCCGCGCGCCGCAGCGCCTCGCGCGGCCCGGCCGCGTCGCGATCGCGCGACCGGCGCCGGAGCACGCGCCGCACGCCCTCCTCCGGCGCCTCGAGCTGCTTCTGGAACCAGTCGTCGAACGCCTCGTCGAAGATGCGCTCGCGCTCCTCGTCGTTCGCCATCTCGAACATGGGGTCGACGGCGGCCTCGATGGGGCGCTCGCGGAGGAGGTCCGAGCAGAAGCCGTGGATCGTCGAGATGTGCGCCTGCTCCAGCTGCTGGAGGGCGCGATCGAGGTTCGCCCGCTCTTCCGGCGTCGTCGCCGCGTCCGCGCGCTTGCTCTCGACGCCGGCGCGCAGGCGCAGCTTCATCTCGCCGGCCGCCTTCTCGGTGAACGTGACGGCGACGACGTTCGCGAGCTCCGCGTTGCCCGCGGTGACGAGCGCGAGGATTCGCGCTACGAGCTCGGTCGTCTTGCCGGTGCCGGCGGCGGCCTCGACGACGAACGTGGTGCCCAGCTCGCTCCGGATCGCGTCGCGCGCGGGCTGATCGGCGAGCTCGGGGACGCGCGCGCTCATTGCCGCCCCCGCAGCGTCGCCAGCGCCTTCAGCGGTCCGGGGTGCTTGTGCTTGGTGCGCTGCTCCTCGTACGGGCCGCACACGACCTTGTAGTCGCAGTACTCGCAGCCGCCCTTCACGGGCGCGGCGGGGAGGAAGCCGTCCTTGAGCGCGTCGCCGATCGTCTTGGCGACCGCGCGCGCGCCTTCGCGCGCCGCCTCGTCCAGCGGCACGAGCGTCTCCTTGAAGTCGCCCGCCGACGTGCAGTAGTAGAGGCGCCCGCCTTCGACCTTCGCGCCGGCCAAGACCTTCTCGAGGACGAGCGAGTAGAGCACCGGCTGCAGCACCTCGCCGCCGCCGATGACGACCCCCTCCTTCGTGCGCGCCTTGCCCGTCTTGTAGTCCGTCGCGCGGAGGCGGCCGTCGGCGTGGCGCTCGACGAGATCGATCGAGCCGCGCAGTCGGAGGCCCTCGTCGATGGGGACCGGAGCGTCCTGGCTCTCGGGATCCTTTGCGTCACGGCGCTCCGGGAGGCCGAACGACAGCTCGAAGTGCGCCGGCACCCACTCGGGCGACAAGCTCTGACGGCGCAGCCACTCGACCAAATCCGCCTTGATCGAGGCGATGCCGTCGTCCCACACGCGCGGGATCGCCGGGCAGAGGTCGAAGCGGTGCTTCTCCGAGACACTCGCGACGACCGCGTCGAGGTGCGCGCGCGCCTGATCGAGGATCGCGGGCGTCACCGGCAAGAGGCCCGCCTCCCTCAGGCGGACGTGGAGCGTGAAGAGGATGTCGTGGACGAGCGAGCCCTTCTGCAGCGGGTCGAGCTCCTCGAGCGCCTCGGGCTCCTCGCGCGGCCCGAGCTTGTAGAGCGCGTAGAGCACGAACTTGTACGGGCACGTCGCGAAGTTCTGCAGCGCGGTCGGCGAGAACGAGCGCGCCTCCGGGAAGTGCTTCGCGAGCGCCGGCAGCGCGAGCTCGGCGAGCGGCTTCACGAGGCCGTCGGACGAGTACCATTTGCGCTCCCAGCGCGTGAAGCGGAAGCGCAGCGCGCGGGCGAGGTGCGGGTTCGCGCCGAGCAGGTAACGGCCGGTGCCGGCGGTCTCCGACTCGGGTCTCTGGAAGGTCTGCGCGAGCAGCGCGAGATCGTGCTCGGCCTCGTCGATCGCGTCGAGCGGCGAGGCCGGCGCCGGCCACCCGAGGCGCGCGAGGCTCTCCTTCTCCGCGCGGCGCGCGAGCTCGTCGAAGCCCGGCAAGATCCCCTCGGCGGCGCGAAGGACCTCGAGCCCGTAGAACGACGGCGTGCGCGGGCGCGACTGCTCGGTGTCGATGCGCGGGTACGAGAGGCACACCTTCTCGCGCGCCGCGCCGACGGCGAGGTGGAGGGCGAGGCGCTCGGCGAGGACGCGGTCCTCGTTCAAGGAGAGGTGCGCCGAGAGCGCGCGGCGCTCCGGATCGCGAAGGATCGGGTCCTCGGCGACCTTTTGCGGGAAGATCTTCTCGCTGAGCCCGGGCACGAACACGACGTCGAAGGCGAGGCCGCGCGCGCCGTCCGCCGCGCCGACGTACACCTTGCCGTAGCGCTTCTCGCCGGGCAAGACGAGCAGCTCGCCGAGGCGCTTGCCGAGCGCGAGGCGCACCTCGCGCAAGTCGACGCCGGAGACGGCGCCCATCGGCGCGAGCTCGCCCAGGACGGCGAGCACGCGCTCGGGGCGGCGGAGCGCGCGGGTCGCGAGATCGCCGAGCGCGCCGAGCCATACGTGCCACGTCGCCTCGCGCGGCAGCTCGGTGAGCGCGGTGAGCAGCGGCAGCGCGTAGGTGCGGAGCGCCGCGAGGTCCGCGAGCTCGCGCGCGATCCGCTCGCGGCTCGGCGAGTCCGGGTCTTCGAGCGCGGCGAGATCGAGCGCGCGCTCGTGGGCGAGGCCGTCGAGGCGTTTTTCCCACCGCTCGCGTCCGCCGATGACGGCCGCCTCGACGAGCAGGCGCTCCCATCGGCGCGGCGCGCGGAGGGTCCCGCCGACGGCGGGCGCGTCCGCTGCGAGGCGCTCCGCCGGGCCGGGCTCATCGCCCTCCGCCTCTTCGTCTTCGCGCCGCGCGCGCAGGAGCGCCGCCGGGAGCGCGTCGTCGTCCGGCGCCACGAAACGCTCGCCCGGTTTGGTCGGCTGCGGCGGCTCGCCGCCTTCGTCGGCGCTCGGGACCTCGCCGAGCGACACGTACTCGGCGAAGCGCCGCGCCGAGAGCCCCTCGGCGGCGCACGCCAAGAGCGCGAGCAGCGCGCGCCCCGACGGATCGGGGAGGACCGTCCCCTGCGCGAAGTGCACGGGCACCTTCGCCCGACGGAGCGCCTCGACGAGGTGCGCGCGATACGGCGCGGTCGACCGCAGGAGAATCCCCATGCGATCGAACGGCACCCCGCGCGCCGCCTCGGCGTGGATGCGCCGCGCGATCTCCACGCACTCGCGGCTCTCGCCCGGCGCGGACAGGATCGCGACCTCCGCGCTCGCCTCGCCGCGCGCCGCGTCCTCGCGGAACAGGCCCGCCTGAAGTCGCGCGAGCGTGCCGTCGCCGGGGACCGGGAGCTCGAGGGCCGCCACGCCGAGCGCCGCCTCGAGCAGCGCTTGACCGCGCGCGTCTCCGCGCGGCGTGGTCGCGAGGACCTCCGGGGCGCGCGCGGCGAGCGCGGCCAAGAGCTCCCGCTCGAGCGCGCCCGTCACCGCGACGTCGAGGAGCAGCGTCGGCACGCCGAGCAGCGCGTGGGGCGCGCCGCGCGCGCGCGCGGCCGCGAAACGCAGGACGAGCGGACGGTCCGCGAGGCGCGCCGCCGACAGCTCCTCCTCGTACGCGGCGTGCAC
>JAYVXL010000430.1:0-5747 GCA_043785185.1 Myxococcales bacterium | reverse complement strand
GCCAACGCGGCGAGTAGCGCAGGCGCGCCGGAGACGTCGTCGCGTTCGCCGGGAGGGCCGGGCTCTGCGCGTGCAGGGCGAAGGCGCGGTAGGCCTCGGGCGCGTCGTTGATCTTGGCGTCCTCGAGGCGCGCCTCGCGCAGGTGGTCCGCGGTGTCGCGCAGCTTCTGGCGCAGCGCCGATAGGCGCAGGTTGGCGCGGCTCGCGCGGTCGCGGCGCAGGAGCGCACGCACGAGCGTGCGCCCGAACGCGAGCGCGGCGACGACGACGTCGGGCACCGAGAGGGCAGGGAAGGTCGCCCCGCCTTGGGTGAGCGCGCAGTCGCCCTCGGCCGACACGCGCAGGCCGACGACGATGCCGCCCGCCTCCACGCGCACGTTCATCGGTCGCCCGCGCTCCCACGCGCGGAGCGCGTCGCGCGACAGCTCGACGAGACGCTCGGCGAAGAGGAACGGGTGCCCCTCGCCGGCCTCCACCGTGCGGCCGCGCACTTCGGCGCGCACCTTGCCGCGGAAGAGGAGCGCGTGGAGATCCGTGCGCTCGACGAGCGCGTCGGTCCGCGCCTCGTCGCCGAGGCGGATCATGAACTCCGCGCCGAACGCGATCGGCGCGTCGCGCTCCGGCTCGACGGTGAGGAGGCTCGTCTCCGGCTCGGGCACGGTCTTTTCGAGCGCGCGGCGGTCGACCGCGGCGAGCGCCTGCTCCGCCTCGCGAAGCTCGAGCTCGATCGGGCGAGGCGCGGTGCCGCGCTCGATGGCCGCGGCGATGGCCTCGCGCGCGCTGTCGACGACCTCGGAGAACACGACCGCGCGGTCGTACACGGCGACGCGCGGGTCTTGGCCGCCGTGGTACACGCTGAGCATCGCGCGCGTGCCGATGCGCTCGACGGCGAGCTCCCAGGCGTCGTCGTAGAAGCGAACGAGGGCCTTTCCGCGGGGCGTGCGCGCCAGGTCGGCGAGCGCGAGACCGAGGTCGCGCAGGACGCACGCGGTGTGGCTGCCGCCGATGCGGGCGGTCACGTTGGCGCCCTCGACGAAGACGTCGAGCACCTCGCGGGCGCGTCTGCGGTTCGCGTCGCGCGCGCCGGCGCGGACGACGCCGGAGGCCGGCGCGCCGCGTCCTTCGGACGCGCCGCTGGGGGGGACTGCCTGTTGGCCCACGAAGATCTCGAAGGAGCGCATTCTTTGGGTGGCCCGCCAGAGGCGCGCCGAGTAGGAAGCGTAGGCAGTGCGCGCGCCGGATCGTAGTTTTCTGCGGACGATGGAGGGATTTGGACACGCACGTCCCGGCTTGCTAGGGGCGCTCCTGGCGCTCGCGGCGGCCGGGCTCCCCGCCGCGTGGATGTGGGGGTTCACCGTCGACGACGCGCTCATCGCCGTGCGCTACGCGCGCCACCTCGCGGACGGCGTCGGGTATCGCTTCAACGCGGGTGGACCTCGCACCGACGGCGTGACGCCGCTGCCGTGGGCGGTGCTCCTCGCGCCCGTGGCGCGCGCGGGCGCGCTCGAGGTGCTGCTCCGTGCAAAGTGCATGGGTCTCGCCGCGTGGCTGGCGGCGGCGGCGGCGTGGGGCGCGGCGCTCGGCCGTGCGCGGGGGACGCGCGCGGGCAAGGCGCTCGCGCTCGTGGCGCTCGCGGCGTGCGCGCCCGTCGGAGCGTACGCGGTCAGCGGGATGGAGACGCCGCTCGCGCTCGCGCTCGCGACCCTCGCGGCCGCGGGCGCGCGGTCTCCGCGCCGCGCCGCCGCGCTCGCCGGGCTCGCGGCGTCGCTGCGCCCGGAGATGGCGCCGTGGGCGCTCGCGCTCGCGCTCCTCTTGGGCGACGGCGCGCGCGCGAAAATGGAGGCCGCGGCGCTCGCCGCGCTGCCCTTCGCCGCGTGCGTCGCCACGCGCCTCGCCGTCTTCGGGCGCGCCGCGCCGCTCGCGGTGCTCGCGAAGCCGAGCGATCTCACGCACGGCGCGACGTACGCGCTGGTGGCCGCGCTCGTCACCGGCGGCCCGCTCCTCGCGCTCGCGCCGCGGGCGCTCGCGTCGGCTCCGCGCGAGGCCCGCGCGCTCGCGGTCGCGGCCGCCGTGCACGTCGCGGTCGTCGCGATGGTCGGCGGCGACTGGATGCCGTACGCGCGCCTCCTCGTGCCGATCGTGCCGTCGCTCCTCCTCGCGTCGGTGCTCCTGTCGCCGCACGCGCGCCGCGCGAGCCTCTGCGCCCGCGCCGCCCTCGCGCTCGGCTTCGAGCTTTACACGGACGTCGTCGCCGCCCCCGCCGGGCGTCATGTCACGCGCGATCGCGAGGCGCTCGTCACGGCCGCGCGCCCGCTCCTCGTGGGCGCCACCACGGTCGCCGCGCTCGACGTGGGCTGGGTCTCCGCGGCGACCGAGGCCACGATCGTCGATCTCGCGGGCCTCACCGATCCCACGATCGCCGTCCTTCCCGGGGGCCACACGTCCAAGCGTGTCGACGCGCCGTTCCTCCTCGCGCGCGCGCCCGACGTGCTCGTCGTGTACGAGCCGCCCCGCGTCGTCGAGGCGCGCCTGCTCGCGTCGGCCCTGATTCAGGAGCGCTTCGACCCGATTGCGACGCTCCCGCTCGCAGGCCACTCCTACCGGCTGCTCGCCCGTCGCTGAGGCGCGTCGTGTCGGGCGGCATGCCGGTTGCTCTACGTTCGAGCGTGGAGCGTAGCGTGCGATATGTCCTTGGCATCGCTCTCGTGGCGTTCGCGCTGGTGGGGTGCCTTGGAGGGGCTCGCCCCGTCGCGCGGGACGCGACGGTACGGCTCGCCCCGCCGCGGCCGCGCGCCGGCACGACGCGGCCACCCTCCCCCCACGCCGTGCTCGTCGCGCCGCCGCTCGTCCTCCACCCGACGGTCGAGGACCTCGCCGACCAGCTCGCCGCGCGCGCGTTCAAGACGCGGCGCGGCGTCTGCGCCCACTACGCGGCGCTCCTCGCGTCGCTCGGCGAGGCCGCGGGCGAGGAGCTCCCGTACGTTCGCGGCGACGCGCACCTCGCGGACGGCACGGTCGGCAAGCACGCGTGGAACCTCGCCAAGCTCGAGGGGCGCGTCGAGCCGATCGACGTCACGTGGGACTCCGGCTACGACGACCCCTCCGGCGTCTTCCATCACCGCTACTCGGACGACTGGCTCTTCGTGCCGTCCGAGGAGTTCAAAAAGACGCACACTCCCGACCGCGGGTAGCGGCCGTCGGCGTCAGCGACGCGGGCCGCGCGGCCCGCCGCGGTCACCACCGCCGCGCGGGCCACGGTCGCGATCGCCGCCGCCGGAACGGCGCGGGGGCGCGCCGCCCTGCTCGCGGGCCGCGAGCATGCGCTCCTTCGCGCGCTCGCCCTCTTCGCCTTCCGGCAACGGGAGCAGCTCGCGGCGCGTGAGGCGGACCTTGCCGTCGCGGTCGACGGACAGGACCTTCACCTCGATGACGTCGCCTTCCTTCATCACGTCGGTGACCTGCTCGACGCGCGTGTGCGCCATCTCCGAGATGTGGAGCAGGCCGTCGGTGCCCGGGAGCAGCTCGACGAACGCGCCGAAGTCGGTGATGCGCTGGACGGCGCCCTTGTACGTCGCGCCGACCTCCGGCTCCGCCGTGAGGCCCCGGATGATGTCGAGCGCCTTCTTCACGGCCTCCGGATCGCTCGAGGCCACGTTGACGGTGCCGTCGTCCTCGACGTCAATCGCCACGCCGGTCTGGTCGATGATGCCCTTGATCGTCTTGCCGCCCGGTCCGATGACGAGGCGAATTTGATCCGGCTTCACCTTGAGCGTGGTGATGCGCGGCGCGTACTTCGACAGGTCCGCGCGCGGCTGGTCCAAGGTCTCGAGCATCTTCCCGAGAATGTGGATGCGGCCTTCCTTCGCCTGATCGAGCGCCTGCGTCATGATCTCGCGCGAGAGCCCGGCGATCTTGATGTCCATCTGGATCGCGGTGATGCCCTTCGCCGTGCCGCAGACCTTGAAGTCCATGTCGCCCAGGTGATCCTCGTCGCCGAGGATGTCGCTCAGGATGGCGGTGCGCTTGCCGTCGGAGATGAGGCCCATCGCGATGCCCGCGACCGGCGCCTTGATGGGGACGCCGGCGTCCATCATCGACATGGTGCCGCCGCAGACCGCGGCCATCGACGAAGAGCCGTTGCTCTCGAGCGTCTCGCTCACGATGCGGATCGTGTAGGGGAACTTCTCCGCGTCGGGGATCATGCGGAGGAGCGCGCGCTCGGCGAGGGCGCCGTGGCCGATCTCGCGACGGCCCGGGCCGCGCATCGGCTTGGTCTCGCCCGTCGAGAACGGCGGGAAGTTGTAGTGAAGGAGGAAGCGCTTCCACCGCTCGCCGGTGAGCGCGTCGATCTTCTGCTCGTCGGCGCTGGTGCCGAGCGTCGCCGTCACGATCGCCTGCGTCTCGCCGCGCTGGAAGAGCGCCGAGCCGTGCACGCGCGGGAGGATCGACACCTCGGTCGCGATGGCGCGGATCGTCTTGCTGTCGCGCCCGTCGATGCGCTTCTTCTCGGTGAGCACGTACTCGCGGACGACGACGTACTTGCGCTCGTCGAACTCGCCCTTGATGAGCTTCTCGTTGGCCGCGAACTTCTCGGCGCCGAGCTCGGCGGTGAGCGTCTCGACCATCTTCGTCTTGGTGGCCTTGTAGCCGTCGTAGCGGGCCTTCTTGTCCTTGATGAGCGACGACTCGATGATGCCCTTGTCGCACAGCTCGGCCACGCGCTTGGCGATGCCGGCGTCGAGGACTTTGGGCTCCCAGACGCGCTTGGTCTTGCCGACCGCGGCGCGGAGCTTCTCGATGAGCTCGAGGACCGGCTGCGCGGAGCGGTGCGCGAAGAAGAGCGCGTCGATGAGGTCGGCCTCGCTGGCCTCGGCCGCGCCGCCCTCCACCATGCAGATCGCGTCCTTCGTGCACGCGACGACCATGTCGATGTCCGCCGCCGCCTGCTGCTCGAACGTCGGAAAGACGATGAGCTCGCCGTTCACGCGCGCGACGCGGATCGCCGCGAGCGGACCGGCCCACGGGATGTCGGAGATGTGGAGCGCCGCGCTCGCGCCGGTGACGGCGAGCACGTCGGTCTGGTGGATCTTGTCGGCCGAGAGCACCGTCGCGATGACCTGCGTGTCGTTGCGGTAGCCCTCGGGGAAGAGGGGCCGGCACGGGCGGTCCATGAGGCGGCAGGTGAGGATCTCTTCGTCGCGCTGACGCGCCTCACGCTTGAAGAAGCCGCCGGGGATCTTGCCGGCCGCGAACGTCTTCTCGACGTACTCGCAGGTGAGCGGGAAAAAATCGAGACCGGGGCGCTCCTCGCCGCTGACGGCGGTGACGAGGACCATGCTCTCGCCGTAGCTGATGAGGATCGAGCCGTGCGCCTGCTTGGCGAGGCGGCCGGTCTCGAAGGTGAGGGGCTTGCCGTTGATCAGAACCGATTCGCGGACGAAGGCCATGACATGGACCTTTCTCGGATCGTCCCAGCCTTTGTTCCTCGGTTTCTGGGCGCGAGCGGCGTGCCGGCGGGCCGCCGACGAGCCGCGCTCACGCGCAGAAATCGAAGATCAAGGTGTGGGAGCGCTCCGTTCGAGTAAAAAGTGGCGTGAAGCGAGAAGGCGACCCGAGCACCATGCTCGGATCGCCTTCAGGGAGGACTTACTTGCGGAGGTTGAGCGCCAGGACTGTCTTGCGGTAGCGGTCGAGGCTGGTCTTCTTCAAGTAGTTGAGGAGACCGCGGCGCTTGGAGACCATCTTGAG
>JAYVXL010000429.1:0-1682 GCA_043785185.1 Myxococcales bacterium | reverse complement strand
GCCCACAAGGGCGGCGCGGCGAGCGGCGGAAGCGCCGTGTCGGCCGCGACCGCGCGCGCCGCCGGCGAGGCGGCGATCGACGGCACCGCGATCTTCGGGGCGAAGTAGCCGCGCATCGCGACGCCCGCGCCGCCGAGGATGACGAGCGACGTGATGCCGACGAAGAGCCCGGTGCGGCTGCGCTTCGGCGGCATGGACTCGACGGTCAGCTCACGCCCGCGAAGGCTCGATGCCGGCGGGAACTCGCCGGTCCGCGTGAACGCCACCTTCGCCGACGGCGGCGAGCTCGGGTCGTCCAGGACGCGCACCACCGGCATCTTGCCGCTCGACGGCTGCGGCAGCGTCACCGGCCGCATCTCGCCCGGCGTCACCGGTTGACGCAGCTGCTGCGCGCGCGCGAGCGTCGACCCGATCGTGTCGACGAGCGCAGACCACTTCCCCGAGCCGAACGGCGCGAGCGCGACGGCGAACTCGGCGACGTCGGCCCAGCGGTCCTCGGCCTTCCGCTGCAGGCACCGGAAGATGACCGCCTCGAGCTCGGGGGGCACGTCCGGCCGCCGCGCCGTGATCGGCTCGGGATCCTTTTCGAGGATCGCCGCGAAAATTTCGCCGACGCCCTCGGCGTCGAACGGCGTCACGCCCGTCAGCATCTCGTAGAGCACGATCCCGAGCGCCCAAATGTCCGCGCGAAAGTCGACGGACTTCGCGTTGCGGAGCTGCTCCGGCGGCATGTACGCGGGCGAGCCGAGCACGGCGCGCCCGGTGAGCGCCTTCTCGCGCCCGGCGGTGGCCGTCTGCTTGGAGATGCCGAAGTCGAGGATCTTGATGACGTTCGTGCCGTCGGGCCGCAGCGCGAGGAACAGGTTCGCCGGCTTGAGGTCGCGGTGGATGATGCCGACCGCGTGCGCTTGCGCCATCGCCGCGAGCGCCTGCAGCACGTAGTCGCACGCGTCGGGCACCGCCAAGGGGCCGTTCAGCTTGAGCAGCTCCTCGAGGTCGCACCCCTCGAGGTACTCCATGACCAAGAACGGGACTTTGCTGTCGAGCGACCCGGCGTCGAAGACGCGCGCGACGTGCTCGCTCTGAAGCCGCGCGGCGGCCTGCGCCTCGCGGACGAAGCGCTCGACCACGCCCTCGCCCTTCGCGGCGTCGGCGAGCAGGACCTTCACCGCGACGAGCTGGTCGAGCGCCTCGTGGCGGGCGGCGAAGACGACGCCCATGCCGCCCTCACCGACCTGCTTTTCGATGCGGTACTTCCCGACGAGCAACTCCCCGACCTTCGGGAGCGGTGTCGTCTGCTCAGTCGCTAGGTTGTCCCCCGCGGCTTCTTCCCGCATTCCTGGGAACTAGTCTATCACAGGCCTCATGCCGTGGACGTACGCCATCCTTCGAGGAAATCGTGTGTTTGCGCGTGTAAGGGAGGATGGCACCTTTGACGCGCAGGGCGGGCGCGTCGAGGTTCGCTACAAGCAAAACGACGGGAAAGCGTACTTTGCGGCCGCTGCGAATTTGACGCGCGAGCCCGGCGCCGAGCTTCTGTCGGATGCGACATGTGGGGGCGCGGAGCCGGTCGCGAAGGACGGGGCGAAGGACGGCGCGGCGTCGTCGGGCGGCGGCGCGGCCGGTGCGGGTGGCCGCGGGCGCACGAGCAAGGCGAGCGCGAAGGCGAGCGGACCGGCGGC
>JAYVXL010000428.1:0-5761 GCA_043785185.1 Myxococcales bacterium | reverse complement strand
GCTTGCGCTTCCCGCGAGCCCTCAAGTACCGTATCTCTCGAATTTCCCCGTGGTTCCCCCTGCTCCTCCCACCGACGGCACGCACGTGACGAACGCGTCCGACCGCGCGGCGTCCGACGTCTCGCTGCTCGTCATGAGCAAGGCCGGGGTCTACACGGTCACGCTGCCCGCCGCCGGCGAGCTGACGGTCGGCCGCGGCGAAGACTGCGACATCCGCCTGAACGACGCCAAGGTGAGCCGCCTGCACGCTGTGCTCGTCATCGGCAAGCCGTTCGTCCTCGTCGACAAGGGCTCGACGAACGGCACGGTGGTCGCGGGGCGAAAGCTCTCGCCCAAGGAGTCGGTCTCGCTCGAGCTCGGCGACATGGTGACGCTGGGCGGCTCCGTCCTCGTCTTGCAGGCGGTCGCGCAGCACAACCCGCCCGCGCGCGTGTGGAGCCGGGAGGCGTTCGCGTCCATGGTCGATCAGGTGCGGGAGCGTTCGGCGAAGGAGCACACGACCTTCGGCATCGTCCAGATCCGCTTCGACTCCAAGCAGCTCGACGAGATCAGCGACTCGACCAACACCAAGATCGTCGATGACGTCGCCCGCGCGCGCAAGCTCGACGGCGTGCTGCGCGAAGGCCTTCGTTCGAGCGACGTCGTGGCGACCGTGGGCCCGGGCCGCTACTCCGCGCTCCTGCCGGGCACCGATCCCGAGATCGGCGTGCGCATCGCCGAGCAGCTCGGCGCGGCGCTGCGCGAGGAGGGCTTCCTCTGCGAGGTCGGCTTCGCGAGCTATCCGAAGAACGGCCTCACCCTCGACGAGCTCGACGCGCACGCGGCCGGTCACCTCCGCGAGTCGACCGAGCGCAAGCCGCTCAGCGCGACGATCGAGCGCGGCGCGATGAAGCGCCTGGAGCCGGTCATCGACCGCGTCGCCGCCGGCATGATCAACGTGCTCATCCTCGGCGAGACCGGCGTCGGCAAGGAGGTGCTCGCGCACACGATCCACCAGCGCAGCCCGCGCGCGAAGCAGCTGTGCGTGACGCTCAACTGCGCGGCGGTGAGCGAGACGCTGCTCGAGAGCGAGCTGTTCGGCCACGAGAAGGGCGCCTTCACCGGCGCCGCCGCGGCCAAGCCCGGCCTCCTCGAGGCGGCCCACGGCGGCTCGGTGTTTCTCGACGAGATCGGCGAGATGCCGATGTCCTTGCAAGCCAAGCTGCTCCGCGTGCTCGAGCAGCGCGAGGTCACCCGCGTCGGCGCGGTGAAGCCGCGTCAGATCGACGTGCGGTTCATCTCGGCGACCAACCGCGACCTCGAGGGCGAGATCCGCCTAGGGCGCTTCCGCCAGGACTTGTACTTCCGCCTGAACGGCATCGCGCTCACGCTGCCGCCGCTGCGCGAGCGCAAGGACGAGATCGAGCCGCTCGCGAAGATGTTCGTCGGCTTGGTCAGCCAGCAGATGAAGCGGCCGGCGCCGCGCTTGTCGCCGCAGGTGCTCGAGCTCCTCCAGCACCAGGCGTGGCCGGGCAACATCCGCGAGCTGCGCAACATGATGGAACGCGCCGTCCTCCTCTGCGATGGCGACACGATCAAGCTCGAGCACCTGCCCGAGGGCAAGCTGCGCGGGCCGGTCGTCGCGATCCGCGAGGCGCCGCTCGGCAGCGACCTTGACTCGATGACCTTCCCGAATGATCGGGCGAGCGTGCCCGACTTCGGCTCCATCATGGCCCCGCCGCCGGCCGCCGGCACGTCGCCGGCCGGCCCTGCGCTTTCGGGAGACGACGAGGACGAGCGCCGCCGCATCATCGCGGCCCTCGAGCAGTGCGCGGGCAACCAGACGAAGGCGGCGCAGCTGATGGGCATCTCGCGGCGCACGCTCGTCACGCGGCTCAAGGAGTACGCGCTGCCACGGCCGCGCAAGCCGGTCTGACGGCTTTCGTTCTCGTTCGGCGACGCGGTGAGCGCGCGCAGGTTCTTCGCGCGATCGAGAGCGGAGCGCATGGCGACGAGGCGAAGACAAAATGGGCTAAAGTACGGCCGCGATGGCGCAGCTCTTTTGGATTTGCCTCGCCGGTGCGATCGGGACGGGGGCGCGGTACGGGGTCGGCCTGTGGGCCGCGCGCGTGTTCGGCCCGGAGTTCCCGTACGGGACGCTCGCCGTGAACCTCGTCGGCTCCTTCGCCATCTCCGTGGTGCTCGTGCTCGCCGTCTCGACCGAGCACATCGGCCCGACGCTGCGCCTCGCGCTGACCACGGGCTTCATGGGCGGCCTGACGACGTACTCGTCGTTCAACTACGAGACGCTGAGGCTGTTTCAGGAGCGCGCGTACGGCGCGGGGATCGTCTACGTGCTCCTCACCGGCGGCGGGTGCCTCGCCGCGGGCGCGCTCGGGATCGTGGTCGCGCGAAGGCTCGCGGGAACGGGCTGACGTGCCGCGGCGGCGTCACGAGCTGCGACGCGCTGCGTTGTGTGGCCGTTCGGCTACGCGACCGAGGGTTCCGTGCCGCGCGTGTCGCCCGCGCGCCTCAGTCCGTGAACGGAAGGTTATACGACTCGAGCTCGTCCGGCTCGGGCGGCTTCGCGCAGGGAAGGGTGCGATCTTCGGCCTTTCGCGCATCGTCTCGGGCCGCGCGCAGGTCCCGCGGCTTCTGCGCCGTGGCCTTGGTGTCCGCCTGAAGGATCGTCATGCTGCTTCACTCATGCTGGTCCACTGAGCAAAGCGCATGCCTCCGGTGACGGCCAAGAAATCACGCGATTCGCGCGCGAATACGCGCGACGCTGCGCAGGCGTCTTCGCACGAGCGCATAGCGTGGCGCGCACGAACGATTCCGCTGCTTCTGCTCGTCGCCCTGTCGATCGGCTTTCGCCTGCCGGCGCTCGTCAATGCGCGCGGCGTGCACTCCGACGCCGCGGTCGTCGGCCTACAAGCGATGCACATGCTGCGCGGCGAGTGGTCTCCGTGGCTGTTCGGGAGCGGTTACCAGACGAGCGTCGACAGCGCGATCGCGGCGCTCTTCTTCTTGCCCGCGGGGCCGAGCCCGCTCGCCCTCATGCTCTCCACGCTCGCGGGTCACGTCGCGCTCACGCTCTTCGTCTACGCGATCTTGCGCCGAATCCTCGGGCCATGGGGCGCGCTCGTCGCCGCGCTGCCGCTCGTCCTCACGCCGCCGAGCGTCCACACGTACGCGCTCCACCCGCCGCGGCAAGCGTCGCTCACGCTCGCCTTCGCGGCGTTCTACGCGCTCGACCGCGCGAGCCGCGCAGATTCCGCGCGCGTGTTCGCGCTCGGCGGCTTGCTCGCGTCGCTCGCGTGCTTCGCCGATCCATACGCGATGGTGCTCATGCCAGGCCTCGGCGTCTTCGCGCTCATCTCGGCGCGCGGCGGGGGCGCGAAAGGTTCTGCGCTGACGCGACGCGTTGGGAGCACAGCGCTCGGCGCGGCGGTCGGACTCGTGCCGCTCCTTCTCTTGTGGGCTCATCCGGGCGCGAAGCACGGCACGACGGGCCTCACGGCGGGCGTGCTCGAGCACAACTGGCGTTTGCTCGCAGACACGTGCCTTCCGTGGGGCCTCAGCGCGCAGGCGTGGAGCGAGGAGGCGGGGCGCTGGTCGCCGTGGATCGCGCCGCTGCCGATCCGCGTCGTTCAGCTCGCCGGCGCGCTCGTCCTCGTTGCGGGCGTCGCATACGGCGCGGCCGCGGCGGCGTCGCGCAGCGTGAGGTGGGAGCTGCGGCGCGTCGCGTCCGCGGGCGCCGTCACGTGGGCCGCGACGCTCGGGGGATTTCTCACGTCGGTGATGGTGATGGACCACTTCTCGACGCGGTACCTCGCGTCGCTCGTCCTCGTCGCGCCGTTCGCGCTCGCGCCTCTCGTCGCGCGCCTCCACGTGCGCCGCAGCCTCCTCGTGCTCGCGCCGTATCTCGCGAGCGCGGCGCTGTGCGGCTGGGTCGGCTTCACGCCGTGGACACGCGGCCTCGGCATCGTCGCGACCCGCGACGGCACCGCAATGGACGAGCGCGCGCTCGAGGCGGCGCTCACGGCCCGCGGGGTCGAGGCGGCGATCGCGGACTATTGGGTCAGCTACCGGCTCACGCTGCTCTGGGCGGAGCGGATCGTCGTCGTGCCGAAGAACCTCGTCGAGGATCGCTACGCCCCGTACCTGGACACGTTCGCGCGCGCGCGG
This sequence comes from Myxococcales bacterium, assembly GCA_043785185.1. Lineage (GTDB taxonomy): Bacteria > Myxococcota_A > Polyangia > Polyangiales > Polyangiaceae > JANYHK01. Next base: position 1,594 of record JAYVXL010000428.1, on the reverse strand, counting down.
ACCGTCGCGTACGTCTTCGATCCGGAGCGCTCGCGTGAGGCGGAGGGCTCGATCGAGGAGCAGCTGCGCGCGCGCGGCGTGGCGATCGGCGCGCGCACGTGGCTGCGCGTCGGCCGGCTCACCGCGCTCGTGGTCACGCGCGCGGAGTGAGCGAAACGAGTTCACCTCCAAGAGATCGACGGCAAGACGGTGTCGGAGGACGGCGCCGCCCCGGCCGTCGCGAGCAAGTAGCGCGGTCGCGAAGCGCCCCAGGGGACCGAAGCCGACGCGCCGCAGCGGAATCATCCGCCGCCCGACCGAGAAGTGCCCCGCGCGGCCCAAGCCCGCGGGGCCTTCGTCGGTTAAAGCTAGGAGGATGGTCCACGCGCCCAAGACGCCGGTCTGGCTCTCGCCCGAGCTGCTCGCGGTGGTCGGGTTCGTCGCCGTGAGCGAGTGCGTCGCCGCGGCGCTGCTCGGCGGCGCCGCCGACCTTCCGCACCCGGGCCGCGCGGGTGTCGGCGCGGTCGTGGCGACGGCGCTGGCGAGCGCGCTCGTCGCGCGGCGCGCGACGCGCGACGGGTCGGCGCGGGCGTTCGACGTGAGCGCGCTCGTCGGGTCGGCGAGCGTCGGCGCGGGGCTGTGGGGCCTCGCGTACGCGCTCGGGGGCGAGGGGCCCGTGGCCGGCGTCGCGCTCGGCGCGACGATAGGCCTGCCGGCGAGCCTCGCGGTCGGCGTCGTCCTCGCGCTCCTCGGGCGGACGCTGCGCAGCGTCCGCATGTTCGCCGCGAACGACGCGCTCGAGCGCGTCGGGCTCGTGGCCGGCGGCGCCGCGGGACTCGCGGGCGCGATCGCGATGGGGCTCGCGGCGCCGCGATACCTGCCGGTCCCCGCCGTCTCGGCGGCGCTCGGCCTCGCCGTCCTCGCGCTCACCTATAGACGCGACGCGCGACGCGTCGCGTGGCTGCGCGACGTGTACGCCGGCAAGGTGGCGGGCTACAGCGTCGCGCCGCTCGACGCGTCGCACACGCGGATGGCCGAGATCGCGCCGCTCGTGCCGGGCTCGACCGTGGACGCCGTGCTGCTCGAGGACGCGGCGCACGGGCTCGGCCCCTACCGCGCCGAGGGGCGACCGCGGCCGATCGCGCTCCTGCAGCACGACGCGGCGCCGAGCGTCTGGCCGATCCGCGCGCGCGCGCAGCGCGCCGGGCTCGTCTTCGCGATGACGGTCGCCCTCGGCGCGGCGGCGTCGATCGCGCAGGTGCACCGCGCGCGCGCCGAGTCGGCGAAAGAGACCGCGCTCGCGACTCCGCCGCCGCGCATGACCTGCCTCGAGGCGCGCGCCGCGTTCGAGTACCGCGCCAGGGACGCCGGCGAGGTCGCGCGGGCGCTCCTCTTGACCCACGCGCAGCAGGCGCAGGTGCCCGAGGGCGAGGGGTGGCTGTACCTCTCCGACGCGCACGGCGCGCTGCCGCCGCCGGACGTGGTGGAGCGCGTGCTCTCCGCCGAGAAGCAGCTCGCGTGCATCGGTGTGCCGCAGCTCCGCGCGATGGCGCCGCTGCGGCGCGGCTTCTCCGTGGAGGTCCGCCTCGCCGAAGGCGCGGCGGAGATGGCGCCG
>JAYVXL010000427.1:0-1685 GCA_043785185.1 Myxococcales bacterium | reverse complement strand
CGATGTCGTCGTACGCGAGCTTGGCGTGGTTGCGGACGAGCGCGCGGTGCACGTCGCCGCTCTTCACGACGCCGTCCGGGCCCACGATCATCTCGATGACGATCGCGAGGCGGTCCTGCGCCTCGTTCAGGCTCGTGAGATCCGTCGAGAGCCGCTCGGGCAGCATCGGGAAGACGGAGACGCCCGTGTAGACCGAGCACGTGTTGCGCGCGGCGTGGAGATCCGCGGCCGAGCCGCGCGGGACGAGCGCGTCGACGTCGGCGATCCCTACGAGGACCTTCACGTCGCCCCCGGCGAGCTTCTCGGCGACCTCGATCTGGTCGAGATCGCGCGACTCGTGGTTGTCGATCGACGACCACGGGAGGGCACGCATGTCTCGCGCGCCGGACGTGTCGTGAGCGCCGCCGAGCTCGGCCACCTGCCGCGCGACGTCGTCCGGCAGGTCGGGGACAAAGCCGTGGTCGCGCATCGACTTTGCAGCAATCGCGTGGAGATCGAGGGGCGGGCTGACGGGCGCGGCGCGGGACATGACGCCGGAGGATACTCGGTTTGTCGCGCGGAGCGGCGGCGGCGGCGCGGGCGGGCGCCCCCGCTGGATCGCGAAGGGACCAGATCCGCTGAGCCCGGCCCGATCCACACGCGCCGGCGTTCGTCCGGTGCCCACGGAAAAGTATTGGATCTCGTTCATGAAGGCCGTGTGCGCGAATGAGGCGCGTTCGAGACACGCTTCTTGCAGGGCTTCGCCCTTGATGCTGATCACCTGCCCGAGCTGCCAGGCGAAGTTCCGCTTCGACGACGTCTCGGCGAATGGCCGCTCCGGCGCCGTTCGCTGCCGGTCGTGCCAGGGCACGATTCACGTCGGCGCGCAGGCGCACCCGTCCTACCAGGCCGGGCCCGCGCGGACGGGCGCGCCGCCCGTGAGGAACGACGAGACCTCGCAGATGTTCACGCTGGCGGCCCTCGTCGGGCGCGCGACGTCGCCCGCCCCTGCCCCGCAGAAGACCGGCGCGACGCCGGTCGCCCTCAAGCGTGAGGGCTCGGGCGTCATCGACCTGAACGCGCTTGCGCGCGCGGCCGAGGAGCGCGCCCGCCGGGCGCGGAGCGAGCCGCCGCCGTCGGCGTTCGCGCGCGAGGCTGCGCCCGCCGAAGACGCGCCGCCCGCGACGTCGCGCAAGCTCCGCTTCATCGGCATCGCCGCCGCCGCGGGCGTGCTCGCGATCATCGGTCTCATCGTCGGCGTGAGCGGCGGCGACGAGCCGAAGCCGCGGGTCGCCGCCGCGGCGCAAGTCGCGGCGCCCAAGGCCGAGCCAACTCCGGCGCCCCCGCCGGCGCCCGTCGCGATGGCCGCCGCGCAGGATCCGACGTCGACTCCGTCCGCCGCCGCGCAGTCGCCGAAGCCCGGCAGCGGCGCCGGCAAGTGGAGCGCGCCGTCGAGCGGGCGCAAGAGCGCCGCCGCGAAGAGCGCCGGGCCGCGCGTCAACATGACGAAGGTGACGAGCGGCGGTTTCACGGCGAAGTCGTCGTCGCCCGCGTCCCCCGCGCCGGCCAAGGCCGCCAAGCCGGCGCCCGGCGCCGATCCCTGCGGCTGCAAGGGCAACCTGCAGTGCGCGATTAAGTGTTTCAAGTAGTCGCGTGAGCGGCGCGGGCCCCCCGCGGCGCGCGTTCGCTCTTTCGGTGGTGGCGAT